>JBEANK010000019.1:0-12151 GCA_041165485.1 Actinomycetota bacterium
GGTTCAGGTGCGGGTAACTTCGCAGCTGCAGCAGATGCTGCAAAGGCTGGCAAGAAGGTTTGGACTATCGGAGTTGACTCAGATCAGTACCTAACAGCTTCAGCTGCAGAGAAGAAGAACATGCTCACATCAATGATCAAGCGTGTTGACCGCGCTGTTTACGATGTAATCGCAACAGCTGTTGCAGGTTCATCAGTTAACGATGTTCTTGATGAGTCAGGTATCTACGGTCGCGTATACAACCTCTCACTTGATGGTGTTGGCGTTTCTTACTCAGGTGGATACATCAACAAGTACAAGGCTCAGATCGATAAGGCTGCAGCTGCAATCAAGTCAGGAAAGATAGTGTCAGTAGCAGTAGAACTGCGACACATTACAAAGCGCTTTCCTGGCGTTATTGCGAACAAGGATGTCTCAATCAAGGTTGATACCGGAACTGTGCACGCTCTCGTTGGTGAAAATGGCGCTGGTAAGTCAACGGTCATGAAGATTTTGTACGGCATGCAACGCCCAGATAGTGGCGAGATTTTAGTAAATGGCAAAGAGGTTCACTTTAAGAACCCCAACGATGCAATCGATGCCGGTATTGGAATGGTTCACCAACACTTTATGTTGGCAGATAACTTCACCGTTCTTGAAAATATTATTTTAGGCTCCGAACCAAAGCACGGAGCGACAATAGATTTTGCAGGTGGTCGTGCAAAGGTTGTCGAAATGGCAGCGCAGTATGGTCTCGATATTGATCCAGATGTTTTAGTTGAAGAGCTAGGTGTTGGTCAGCGCCAACGTGTTGAGATTCTTAAAGTCTTATTCCGCGGTGCAAATATTTTAATCTTTGATGAACCCACCGCGGTGTTGGTTCCACAAGAAGTAGATGATCTCTTCCAAGCCCTTGAAGGTTTGCGCGCCCAAGGTATGGCGGTCATCTTTATCTCTCACAAGCTTGATGAGGTTTTACGAGTTGCAGACGAGGTAACGGTTGTTCGACAAGGTGCAACTGTTGCCGAAGTTAAATCTAAGGATGTCACCGCCCGCCAATTAGCAGAGCTCATGGTTGGTAGTGAACTGCCCAAACCAACAACTTTGGGTCACACTCGCCGAGATGAGATCACCTTGGCGCTCAAGGATGTTTCTATTCCGACTGCAACAGGTAGTCGCGACCTACTTTCAAATATCACTTTCAACCTGCATGCAGGAGAAGTTGTAGGTATCGCAGGTGTTGAAGGCAATGGCCAAGCAGAACTTGTAGAAGCGATTATGGGTCTTCGTGATTACAACGGTTCAATTGAATTTCATGGCACCTCAATTGATGAGTTAAGCGTTGCAGATCGTCATGATCTAGGAATTGGATTGATTCCTGAAGACCGCCAGCGACAAGCACTTATGATGACCTCGCCATTATGGGAAAACAGAATTCTTGGCCACCAGCGTGGAAAGCCTGTTATGCGTGGTTTTGTAATTGATAAGAAGGCAACCATCGAAAGCACCCGCACAATCATGCAGGAGTTTGATGTTCGCGCACCTGGACCAGACACTTTGGCAGCTGCTCTTTCCGGTGGAAATCAACAAAAGTTTATTGTCGGTCGCGAAATGAGTAAGGCTCCTGCACTATTGGTCGCATCGCACCCAACTCGCGGCGTAGATGTTGGTGCACAAGGTGCAATTTGGGATGTACTTCGTAAGGCCCGTGAAAAGGGTATGGCGATTGTGCTTATCTCGGCCGATTTAGAAGAGTTAATTGGAATGTCAGATCGTTTGCTGGTTATGTTGCGTGGAGCGATTACAGCTGAATTAGATCCGGCAAAGACAACCCCAGAGCAACTGGGTTCAGCGATGACCGGTGCAGCATGAGTAACGCTTTTTCAAGAAAGTTCACTCCAAGCAAGGTTGGCTTAGCGATCGCAGCGCCATTAGCTGCAGCAATATTTTCAATCTTGATTTCAAGCCTTGCAGTTATTGCAAGTAAGAAATCACCTATTGATGCATTTAAGACTATGTGGGAGTTTGGAACTACAGCTGGATCGCTAATGGAGGTCATTAACACCGCGACTCCTTACTACATCGCAGCAATTGCGATCGCAGTTACTTTCAGAGCTGGTTTATTTAACATCGGCGTCGAAGGTCAATTACGTTTAGGTGCGCTGTTTAGTTGTTACATCGGAGCAATGTTTGTGCTGCCGCCTGTCTTGCATGTTGCCGCAGTCTTTATCGTTGCCATGACCTTTGGCGGTTTATGGGCTGCGATCGCCGCGTACTTAAAGGTAAAACGTGGTGTTAACGAGGTTATCTCGACAATCATGCTCAACGCTTTAGCCGGTGGTCTTTCTGCCTACCTGCTTTCTAAGCACTTTGCACTTGTCGAAGAAGGTTCAAACAATCTTCAAACAAAGGAGCTTCCAGCTTCAGCCCAAGTTCCAGATTTGATGCCTTTGCTTCGCAAGCTGGGTGTTGAAGATCAACCAGGCGGCGGTGTGTATGGCATGTTCTTTGTTGCCGTCGCTCTTGGTTTGATTTTCTGGTTTGTTGTTAATCGCACCCGCTTTGGCTTTGAACTTCGCGCATCTGGATTAAATCCAATTGCAGCTCGAGTTAGTGGAGTTAACTCTAAGAAGATGACCTTTTTTGCCCTAGTTATATCTGGAGCGATTGCTGGTCTTTCAGGTCTGCCTGAAGTCTTGGGTCAGACACATTCATACAACCTTGGATTCCGCGCAGGTATTGGTTTCTCTGCGATCGCAGTTGCTTTGCTCGGCCGAAACTCGGCAGGAGGAATGGCTATCAGTGCTCTGCTCTTTGGCTTCCTCGAAGTCAGCTCAAGAGCGCTGGAGCTTATTGATATTGCGCCCGAGACCTATGTAATTATGCAGGGTTCAATTCTTTTGAGCTCGGTTGTTGCATATGAAGTTGTGCGACGATTTAGGTTAACGCTGCAAAGTAAAGAGCTAGCAAAGGTGGTGCAGGCATGAAGGTCATGAAGATTCTTCGTTATGCAACGATGCTAGTTTTTGTCTTGGCATCGATTCGAATCATTACTGGTGCATCTGATCTAACAAGTTCAGGAACAGCATCTGCAGCATTGTTGCTTTCGGTGCCAATTGTTCTTGCAGCACTTGGCGGTTTGTTCTCCGAGCGTGCCGGTGTTGTGAACATCGGCCTTGAGGGCATGATGATTATGGGTGCGTGGGCTGGTGGTTACATCGGTTCACAACATGGTCCTTGGGTTGGATTGTTTGCAGCGATGATCTTTGGATCTGTCGGTGCATTAGTACATGCGATTGCAACCGTCACATTTGGCGTCGATCATGTTGTATCTGGTGTTGCTATCAATATCATCGCAGCCGGTCTTGTTCGCTATCTATCCACCTTGCTGTACCAAGGTGGATCATGGCCAGGACCATCACAATCTCCAGGAATTGAATCGATTTCTCTCAATGGATTACCGGTTCTATCTGGCGGTCAGTACTTTGGCTGGAAGAGCCCCGATATCTTGGGATCAATCGCCAATCTGAATTGGTTCTTCGTCTCTGATATGGCTTCAATTCTTCGCGGACTGACCGGGGATCTTTCTTACGTAACTGTTGTTGCGATCTCATTTGTCCCAATCTCTTACTTCATCTTGTGGCGCACCGCTTTTGGTCTGCGTCTACGTAGCGCCGGTGAAGCTCCGGTCGCCGCTGAATCTTTAGGTGTCAATGTTTATGCGATGAAGTATGCAGGCGTACTTATTTCAGGTGGTTTCGCTGGTCTTGGTGGAGGCTTCTTGGCGATAGTTGCAGCAAGTAACTACCAGGAAAACCAAGTCGCGGGTCGTGGATACATCGGATTGGCTGCACTGCTCTTTGGAAATTACCGTCCGGGTGGGTTGCTAGCAGGTGCTGGACTCTTTGGTTTTGCCGATGCATTGCAACTTCGTGATTCAGCGGCGATCCATGCCTTATTACTGTTTATCGTTGTCATTCTTGCATTTGTTGCATTTAGAAAGTTCAAAGCAGGCAAGCAAGTGAGTGCGTTATTGAGTCTTGCATCGGCTGGATTTACTGTGTGGTTCTACTTCGCAGTTGATGAGTTGCCAGGACAATTGGTAACAATGACTCCATACATCGCAACCATTCTTGTGATGGCCTTAGCTTCACAAAGATTACGAATGCCAGCAGCGGATGGAATTCCATATCGTCGTGGTGGACTTCGATGACAACTATTAATTGGGAATCAATTCATCAATCAGCAATTGGTGCAATGAAAATGGCGTACGCGCCTTACTCAAAGTTTCCGGTGGGGGTTGCAGCATTGGTAAATGATGGTCGCATTGTTACTGGTTGCAACGTTGAAAATGCTAGCTACGGCGTTGGTTTGTGTGCTGAGTGTGGTTTAGTTTCAAATCTTTGTTCAACCGGTGGAGGTCGTTTAATTGCAATTGTCTGCGTTGATGGCCAGGGAGATTTCCTGGCACCATGTGGACGTTGTCGCCAGCTGTTGTTTGAGCATGGCGGTCCAGAAGCGTTACTAATGACAGATGAAGGTCCACAAAAGATGTCAGCGATGCTGCCGTGGGCATTTGGTCCCGGGGATTTAGATCGCAACGAGCGATAGATGATTGAAGCCTTCTCCGCTGCAGAAATCATTGCGGCAAAGCGTGATCACCATTCGCTGACAGATCCCCAAATTGATTGGGTGATTGATGCCTATACACGTGGTGCTGTTGCAGATGAACAAATGTCAGCGCTTTTGATGGCAATTTTGCTGAACGGTATGGAAAATCGCGAAATCTCTCGATGGACCGATGCCATGATCAATAGTGGTGAGCGAATGAATTGGTCGGCGTTGTCGCGACCTACCGTTGATAAGCATTCAACAGGTGGAGTTGGCGACAAGATCACCTTGCCTTTAGCTCCACTGGTTGCAGCATGTGGTGCTGCGGTTCCTCAATTATCTGGCCGCGGTTTAGGACATACAGGTGGAACGCTCGACAAGTTGGAATCAATACCTGGATGGCGTGCATCATTATCAAATGAAGAGATGCTAAAAGTCTTACAAGATTGCGGAGCGGTCATTTGTGCAGCAGGTGCGGGATTAGCACCAGCCGATAAGAAGTTGTACGCGTTGCGAGATGTCACAGCAACGGTTGAAGCGATTCCACTTATCGCATCATCGATCATGAGCAAGAAGATTGCTGAAGGAACAAGCGCACTTGTATTGGATGTTAAAACTGGCACAGGTGCTTTCATGAGCGATCCAGCAAAGGCAAAAGAGCTTGCACATGTAATGGTTGGACTTGGAAAGCGTGCAGGAGTGAAAACCCTCGCCTTAGTTACCGCCATGGATGTTCCACTTGGATTAACCGCCGGAAATGCTTTAGAGGTTCGTGAATCAGTTGAAGTACTTGCTGGTGGTGGACCTGGAGATATTGTTGAGTTAACTGTTTTGCTGGCACATGAGATGTTGGAACTTGCTGGCATAAAAGGTGCAGATCCTGCTGCTGCTTTGAAAAATGGAAAAGCGATGGATGTGTGGCGTCAGATGATTTCAGCACAAGGTGGAGATCCTGATGCAAAACTGCCAGTTGCTCGCGAGAACACAGTTGTCACTGCACACAGCAGTGGAACAATTCTTTCTATGGATGCGATGAAGGTTGGAATGGCGGCCTGGCGCTTAGGTGCCGGTCGTTCCCGCCAGGGCGAGGCGGTTCAGCCAGGGGCCGGAATTGAGATTCACGCCAAACCGGGGGAGCAGATCGCCGCAGGTGCACCGCTGTATACGCTGCATACAGACACTCCAGCGGCCTTTACACGGGCGTTGGAGTCACTTGAGAGCTCTGTAACCATTGGCGATATGCCAGTTGGCGGAATCGATCGCCTTCCACTTATTGTTGAACGTATCGTTGATTAAGGGGCTTTGAAGATGGCAATGAATTCACTTCCAACCAAGGAGCAGATCAAGTTAGTTCCTAAGGTGATGTTGCATGATCACCTAGATGGTGGCCTTCGCCCGCAAACAATTATTGATATTGCTCAAGAGATTGGTTACACCGCTCTGCCAACACATGATGCAACAGAGCTTGCAACCTGGTTTCGCGAATCATGTGACTCTGGATCCTTAGTCCGTTATCTAGAAACCTTTTCCCACACCATCGCTGTCATGCAGCGCCGCGAGGACATCATTCGAGTAGCGAGAGAGTGCGCATTAGATCTTGCTCGTGACGGAGTTGTGTATGCCGAAGTTCGTGGTGCACCTGAACTCTTCACTGAAAAAGGTTTATCAATGGCTGATGTTGTCGAAGCAACATTAGAGGGTTACAGAATCGGCATGCAGGAAGCTAAAGCTGAAGGATTCACAATTGAGGTACGTTCTCTCTTGTGTGGAATGCGCCAGAACAAAAAATCTCAAGAAGTTGCTGAATTAGTTGTGAAATACCGAGACAAAGGAGTCGTAGGCTTTGATATCGCTGGTCCTGAAGATGGTTTCCCGCCATCTGATCAAAAAGATACTTTTGATTATCTTCGTAAAGAAGATGCCCATTTTACTATCCATGCTGGTGAAGCGTATGGAATCCCCTCAATCTGGGAAGCGATCCAACTCTGCGGAGCCGAACGGTTAGGTCATGGCGTTCGCATTATTGATGACATTGATTTTTCAGGCCCTGAACCAAAGCTAGGTCGCCTTGCATCATATGTTCGTGATCGTCGAATTCCACTGGAGCTTTGTCCGACCTCAAATCTTCAAACAGGAGCTGCCGCAAGTTATGCCGAACATCCAATCGGTGTTCTTGCAAAGCTACGCTTCCGCGTCACACTGAACACCGATAACCGACTCATGAGTCAGACTTCATTGTCATTTGAGATGGAGGAGGCTGTAAAGGCCTTTGGATGGGATTTTGCCGAGCTTCAAAGGGTCACTATTAACGCTATGAAGAGCGCATTTATCCCTTATCCAGAGCGTCTGGCGATAATCGACCAGATCATCAAACCAGGGTATGCCAAGGTTTCAGCTACTTCATGATTGATTTTACCGATCCACACTTTGTAGCAGATCCTTATCCGGCTCTCAAGGGTTTACGGGAAGCTCCAGGACCTGTGTGGCATGAGGGATTGCAGATGTTCTTAGCTGCTCATCACAGTGATGCCAATGAAGTTTTTCGTAATAAATCATTAGGAAGAATATTCAAGGAAAAAACTCCAGAGTTTGAATGGGAGATTTTTAACTGGCTACATGCTGACTCCATTTTGGATAGTGAACCACCTAAGCACACCCGTCTGCGTTCATTAGTTGCAAAGGCCTTTAATCGCCAGAAGATTGAGGGTATGCGTCCGGCGGTTGAACGAATCACGCAGCAGCTTCTCAATGAAATTGATAAAAAGATTCGATCTGGAGAAAACTTTGATCTGATTGCAGATTACGCCGAACCTTTGCCGGTAAAAATCATTGCAGATTTATTGGGCTTTCCGGAGTCTGAAGAACATCTACTTCGCCCTTGGTCACAGGCGATTGTAAAGATGTACGAGGTTAATCCTTCAGTTCAGTATCAAACTGAGGCGAAGTTGGCTGCCAAAGAGTTTGCCGATTATGTTCGAGATCTTGCCGAAGGCCGTAAGAAAACTCCTGGTAAAGATTTAATCTCAGATTTAGCAAGCGTGGAAGAGAATGGAGAAAAGCTCAATATGCATGAGCTAGTTGCCACATGTGTATTGCTTCTTAATGCTGGCCATGAAGCCAGCGTGAATGCATTTGGCAACGGGATGGTGGCGGCACTTCAGAGACCAGACCAAGCCAAACTACTTCGCGAGACTCCACGTGAAATAACTAATACCGCTTTAGAGGAGTTCATGCGATTTGATGCACCGCTACATCTCTTTGAGCGCACAGCCACTGCAGATACCGAACTCGGGGGAGTGCAGATTAATGAGGGCCAAAAGATCGCTGCCTTAATTGGCTCTGCAAACCGTGATGAATCAGTGTTTTCTACCCCTGAAACCATGGATTTAACACGTGATCCCAATCCACATATTGGATTTGGAGCAGGTATTCACTTCTGTCTAGGTGCACCTCTTGCACGGCTCGAGATGAGCGTTTCATTACCTGCATTGTGGGAGAAGTATCCAACGATGCAATTGACTGCAGAACCGGTTCGACGACCTACCTTTGTTTTACGTGGTTACGAAAGTGTTGCTATCTCTGTTTGATCTGGATAAGAGGATTGAGCACCTTTTCGTGTGACACTAAAGGATGCGATTGAAACACCAAACTTCATGGCATCAATCGGGTCTTTGCCACTTGCAAGGGCATAGGCAAAACTTCCAACAAACGCATCGCCAGCACCAGTGGTGTCTACCGCTGTAACTTTTGGTGCACTCACACGATGGAGTTCGGCCTTTGGGCTTATATAAACAGCACCCTCACTTCCTAAAGTAACGATGGTGCTCTTACCTGGTCTAAAACTTTTCAAAATATCATCACTTGATGGCAAGGTTCCATGAAGTTCGCGGAACTCCGTTTCATTCGGGATTAACCAATCTGTCAGATTAAGTAACTCATCTGATAACACTTGGTAGGGAGCGGGATTTAGAATTGTTGTGCTTCCGCGGGCTTTGGCCGCCTTAAACGCTGCAAGAGTTACCTCTTGTTTGATCTCGCATTGGGCGACCACTATTGCTAGATCATTAATGGAATTAATGGCCTCTACAGCCTTAGCAACTTCAATCTCATGGTTTGCTCCAGGAATGATGATGATTCTGTTTTCACCAGCACCATCGACCCAGATATGGGCGACACCATTTGGAGTTGAGCTTGTTTCGACAAATTGTGAGTTGATACCAACCTTCACAAAATTATCAGCAATTGCCTTTCCAAATACATCTTCGCCTAATTTTCCAATGAAATGTACTTGAGCACCGCAATGGGCAGCCATCACAGCTTGATTTGCGCCTTTGCCGCCGAAGCCAGTTGTAAAAAGCTGCCCCGCTAGGGTTTGACCTGGCTCCGGAAGCACATCGGCGTAGGCGGTTAAATCCATCATTGCGCTGCCAACAACAACTATTACCCCAGGTCTCATAACGCTAGGCTAGCGGTTATGACCAAAACTTCAATCATTATGGATGTAGATACCGGTGTTGATGATGCCTTTGCAGTTCTCTTTGCGGCAATGCATCCAGATATCAATCTACTAGGTATCACCTGTGTAGATGGCAATACAAATGTTGACCAAGTTGTTGCCAATACATTCAAGGTTTTGGATGCAGCAGGAGCTGGCGATATTCCGGTAGCTCGAGGCGCGGTACGGCCATTATTAGGAAAGAGCCAATACGCAGAATATGTTCATGGAAAAGATGGAATGTGTGATCTTGGTATTGCTCCATCACACCGCAAGGTTGATCCACGCTCTGCCGTCGAATTACTTCGTGATCTGATTGAACAATCAACTGAACCTGTCACCATTGTTCCCGTCGCTCCTCTTACTAATATTGCGCTTTTTCTGCGAGCTTTTCCAGAAACTGCAAAAAAGATTCATCGTATAGTTTTAATGGGAGGATCAGCAGCTGCAGGAAATGCCACCGCTGCCGCCGAATTTAATGTGTGGCACGATCCAGAAGCTGCAGCGATCGTATTCCAAAGCGGAGTACCAATTTCTATGTATGGTCTTGATGTCTTTATGCGGCCAACAATTGGGCGAGAGGAGGCGACAAAGATGAGCAAATCAGATAAACCATCTTCGCAATTTGCTGGATCTTTAGCACTTGGCTTTATGGAGCAGGTTCGTACAGATCCAATTTCGCTGGGAGATTATGGCGCCGTTGCCCTTGTTATTCAGCCTGAACTTTTTACAACTGAAATGTTTGATGTTGTTGTAGATACTTCGGCAGGTCCTGCACGCGGTCAAACTATTGTGGATCGCCGCGATGCATGGTTAAAGCAGTTAGAGCCACTAGATCTTGAGGATTCAGCAAAGGTTCGCGTTGCACTTGATCTAGATGTCGACGCGGTCGTGAAATTGTGGTTAAAAACCGTTAATTCATAACCCGATTGGATGCCAAACAGTTTTAGCTTCCATGAAGGCGATGATTCGTCCAGGATCAGCTGATTTGAATGAGTGAATTCGCTTCAGATTTTCAGCTCCTGCAACCTTTGTCTCAGCATGAAGTTTTGCTGGTAGACCAGATATATCCAGCGCATCAATATCCATGTGAGATGCCATCCATGGCGCAATCTCTTCCTTCTTTCCGGTCAAGATATTGATCACTCCATGCGGTAAATCACTTGTTGCTAAGACCTCAGCAAAGGTCATTGCAGATAGGGGAGCCTTTGTACTTGCCAGAATGACGACGGTATTTCCTGATGTAATGATTGGTGCAACTACATCAACAAAGCCGAGAAGAGATGGAGTTTCAGGTGCAATCGCTGCAACAACTCCCATGCTTTCAGGGATCGTAAAGTTATAGAAAGGACCAGCAACAGGATTAGTTGATCCTGCAAGGGATGCGATCTTGTCTGTCCAACCTGCATACCAAACCAATCGGTCAACTGAATCAGTTACCTCTTTTTCAGCTTTCACCTTTGTTGCACCGGTGACCTGCATGATCTCGTCTACAAATTGTGCTCGTCGACCTTCAAGCATTTCAGCGATGCGATACAGGATTTGTCCACGGTTGTAAGCAGTTGCTTTGTTCCAACCTGCATGAGCCGCACGTGCTGCAACAACGGCATCACGTAAATCTTTTCGAGATGCAAGACACGGGTTGGCTATGAATGCACCCTTAGGGTTTTTAACCTCATAGGTGCGACCAGACTCCGTGCGTGGAAATGCGCCGTTGATGTATAACTTATAAGTTTTCTTCACATCAATTCGATTACTCATGGCTTACTCCCTTCAAATAGGCAGCCAGGCCGTGGCGTCCGCCTTCGCGACCCCACCCCGATTCCTTATAGCCACCAAAGGGTGAGGTTGGATCAAATTTGTTAAAGGTATTAGCCCAGATAACTCCCGCACGTAGTTGCTGAGATGCCCACAAGGTACGTGATCCCTTCTCGCTCCAGATGCCCGCGGACAAGCCAAATGGGGTGTTATTAGCCTTTTCTATAGCCTCTTGCGGTGTTCTAAAGGTAAGAACTGAAAGAACAGGACCAAAGATCTCTTCGCGAGCGATGCGGTGTGCCTGAGTTACACCTGTAAAGATTGTTGGAGCAAACCAGAAACCCTTAGCAGGCAAAGCACATGCAGGACTCCATCGCTCCGCACCTTCAGCATCACCAGCAGCTGCAAGTTCAGTGATCTTCGCAAGCTGTTCCTTACTATTAATCGCTCCAACATCGGTGTTCTTATCCATAGGATCACCAACCCGGATCTTTTCCATACGGTTCTTTAACTTATGAAGAACCTCTTCAGCAACATTTTCCTGCAATAGCAGACGTGAACCTGCGCAGCAGACATGTCCTTGGTTAAAGAAGATTCCGTTAACAATTCCTTCGACGGTTTCATCAATTGGGGCATCATCAAAAACAATATTTGCAGCTTTGCCACCAAGTTCAAGGGTCACACTCTTTTTGGTGGGTGCAATTGCGCGAGCGATAATCTTTCCAACTTCAGTTGAGCCAGTGAAGGCGATCTTGTCGATTCCAGGGTGATTAACAATTAAGGCACCAGTTGAACCATCTCCGGTAACAATGTTTACGACACCAGCAGGAAGTTCAGCCTGTTGGCACACTTCTGCAAATAACAAGGCAGTTAGTGGAGTTGATTCTGCAGGTTTTAAGACCACTGTATTCCCGGCAGCTAATGCTGGTGCAACTTTCCAGGCCAACATTAAAAGTGGAAAGTTCCACGGAATAATCTGACCTGCAACACCTAGTGGTTTTGGAGATGTACCGAGACCGGCATACTCAAGTTTGTCTGCCCAACCTGCATGATAGAAAAAGTGCGCTGCAGCAAGTGGAATATCGGTATCACGTGATTCGCGGATCGGCTTACCGTTATCGAGAGTCTCTAGCACTGCAAATTCACGTGCTCGCTCCTGCATAATTCGAGCGATGCGATACAGGTACTTTCCGCGTTCCTTACCAGACATCTTTGACCAGGTGGTTGTGTACGCCTTGCGAGCAGCTTTAACCGCGGCATCAACTTCAGCCTTTCCAGCAAGGGCGATCTGAGACAAGATCTCTTCAG
>JBEANK010000020.1:0-16836 GCA_041165485.1 Actinomycetota bacterium
ATTGACACTTTCATATGCAAAGGCAATTGGCGGACTTCGCGCAGGCGGAATCCTTACAACATTTACTGAAGAGACAGAGACAGATCTATTTGGTGAGCAGTCAGTTCTTTGTGGTGGCGCATCACAGCTAGTTATGTACGGATTCGAAACACTCACCGAAGCTGGATACCAGCCAGAGGTTGCATACTTCGAGTGCCTGCATGAACTTAAGTTGATCGTTGATCTTATGTATGAAGGTGGAATTGCTAAGCAGCGTTGGTCAGTTTCAGACACAGCTGAGTTTGGTGATTATGTTTCAGGCCCACGTGTAATTGATCCACGTGTGAAGGAAAACATGAAGGCTGTTCTTGCAGATATCCAAAGTGGAGCATTTGCAAAGCGTTTCATCGACGACCAAGAGGCCGGGGCACCTGAATTTAAATCACTTCGCGCAAAGGGTGAGACACATCCAATCGAGGCTGTTGGTCGGGAACTTCGCAAGATGTTCTCTTGGATGAAGCAGTCAAAGGGTGACGATTACAAGGAAGGCAGCGCAGCGCGTGGCTAAACCTATTGTTTTAATTGCAGAAGAGCTCAGCCCCGCAACACTTGAAGCGTTAGGTCCTGATTTTGAAGTTGTTAATTGTGACGGTGCAAACCGCGCAGAACTTCTTGCAGCACTTACCAAAGGTGTAGATGCGGTATTGATCCGTTCCGCAACCAAGATGGATGCAGAAGCTATTGCCGCTGCTAAGGGACTGAAAGTTATTGCTCGTGCCGGAGTTGGACTCGATAACGTTGACATCCCTGCAGCAACTGCTGCTGGAGTCATGGTTGTTAACGCACCGACATCAAACATTGTGTCAGCAGCAGAATTAGCGATCGCACTTTTGATGGCATCAGCACGATTTGTTTCACCAGCTCATGCAGCTTTGCGTAATGGAAAATGGGCACGTTCAAAGTACACAGGTGCTGAGATCTTTGAAAAGACTCTCGGAATCGTTGGCTTTGGTCGTATCGGTCAACTGGTAGCTCATCGCATGCAGGCCTTTGGAATGGATGTAGTTGCTTACGATCCATACCTTCAACCAGCACGCGCAGCACAACTTGGCGTCCGTTTAGTTGAACTTGATGAGCTTCTCAAGGTTTCAGATTTCATCACTATTCACCTTCCAAAGACTAAGGAAACAGCAAACCTGATCGGCGTTGAAGCGCTGAAAAAGGTTAAGCCAACTGTGCGAATCATTAACGCAGCTCGCGGCGGCGTACTTGATGAGGCAGCACTGTTTGATGCAATCACCGAAGGTCGGGTAGCAGGTGCAGGTCTTGATGTGTTCTCAACAGAGCCGTGCACAGACTCACCGCTATTTACTTTGGATCAAGTAGTTGCAACACCTCACCTAGGTGCATCAACTGATGAGGCTCAAGAGCGTGCGGGAATCGCTGTTGCGGTTTCAGTGCGCAAGGCCCTTGCTGGCGAACTGGTTCCTGATGCGGTCAACGTAAAGGGCGGAGCGATCCATGAAGAGATTCGTCCAAGCCTGCCTTTGGTTGAAAAGATGGCTCAAATTGCAACTGCAATAGCAGGAGAAGCTCCAGTAAGTATGGATCTAACTGTTAAGGGCGACATCTCTGGCCATGATTCATCAATTCTTGCAACTAGCGCACTTAAGGGTGCATTACTTGGTTGTGGACTTTCAGATGTCACTTACGTCAATGCTCCAGCACTTGCAGCAGAGCGTGGAGTTACATCAGCTGTAACAACAGATCCAGAAAGTCCGGAATATCGCAGCATGATCTCTCTTCGCGCAGCACTTGCCGATGGAAAGATTGTCACGGTTGATGGAACCTTGATGGGCATTCGCAAGGTTGAGAAGATTATTGCAATTGATGGTTTTGATCTTGATCTTCCACCAACTGAAAATCTCTTGTTCCTTCGTTACTCAGATAAGCCAGGTGTCGTTGGTGCTGTAGGTAATGCACTCGGTAAAGCTGGCATCAATATCGCAGGTATGCAGGTTGCGCGTAGCGCTGCAGGCGGCCAAGCTTTGATGGCGCTAACTGTTGATTCACAAATCAGTGATGATCTAATTACATCAGTGAAGAAGGAAACTGGAGCAGAACTTGTTCGCTCCGTAACCTTGGTGGGGTAATGAGAACAATAAATTTAGCTGTCATTGCAGGCGATGGAATCGGCCCTGAGGTTGTTGGTGAAGGTCTCAAGGTTTTAGATGTTGTCGCTAAGAAATATTCAGTGGAGTTTAAGAAAACCTCCTATGATCTTGGCGCAGCGTTTTGGCATCGCACAGGCGAGGTACTACCTGATGCAACCTTGGCAGAGCTTGCAAAGGCTGATGTCATCTTGCTTGGTGCAGTTGGAGATCCAACTGTTCCCAGCGGCGTTTTAGAGCGTGGACTTCTGTTAAAACTTCGTTTTGCCTTTGATCATTACATCAATCTGCGTCCTGCACGTTTGATGCCTGGTGTTACAGGACCTCTTGCAACTAAAGCTCCAATTGATTTTATTGTCGTACGCGAAGGCACAGAAGGCCCATATGTTGGCGCTGGTGGAGTACTTGCAGAAGGCACAGATGCTGAGATTGCCACTGAAGAAAGCCTCAATACTCGACGAGGCGCAGAGCGTGTAATTCGGGATGCCTTTGAGCGTGCATCAAAGCGTGAGCGCAAGAAGTTAACACTTGTGCACAAGAACAATGTTCTAACTCGTGCAGGTGGTTTGTGGACACGTACATTTAACGAGGTCGCGAGAGAATATCCAGCGATTACTACAGATTACCTACATGTTGATGCTGCATCGATGTTCTTTGTTACAAATCCAGAGCGTTTTGATGTCGTTGTTACAGATAACTTATTTGGAGACATTCTGACCGACATCGCAGCAGCTATCTGCGGAGGTATTGGTCTTGCTGCTTCTGGAAATATCAATCCAACTGGAAAGTTTCCATCAATGTTTGAGCCTGTTCACGGTTCTGCGCCAGATATCGCCGGAAAGAACTTAGCGGATCCAACAGCAACTGTTATGTCAGTTGCAATGATGCTTGATCACCTAGGACTCAATGATGCTGCACGCGAAGTTGAAAAGGCAGTAGCTGCAGATCTTTTGGCACGCGGAGATAAGAAGCGCAGTACGACTGAAATTGGAGATGCGCTAGCAAGCGCACTGTAATCATGAAGATCACTCTCAACCCCAATGCTAAAGATGCCGCTACGCGCGATGCGCTAGTTGCTGAAGGTGGTTTTGGTAAGTACTACACCGATCACATGGTGATGTGCGAGTGGAGTGAAAAGGATGGTTGGGGCGAACCACATTTAATGCCGTATGGTCCAATCTCTTTAGATCCAGCAACCGCGGTTTTTCACTACGGCCAAGAGATCTTTGAAGGCATGAAGGCGTATCGCCAACCAGATGGATCGATTTCACTATTTCGTCCAACTGCTAATGCAAACCGTTTTGCAAACTCTGCAAAGCGTTTAGCACTTCCTGAAATGCCAGTTGAATTATTCATGGAAACAGTTGAAGCACTTGTTCACCAAGATGCTGGTTGGGTTCCAAACAAGGTGGGGGAGTCGCTGTATATCCGCCCATTTATGATCGCAACTGAGATCCATCAAAGGCTGTCTCGGTATGGATTTCAACTGAGTATGTTCGTGCAGCTCAAGGTGGAACAGGTGAAGCAAAGTGCGGTGGAAATTACGCAGCATCACTGGTTGCGCAAAAAGCTGCAGCTAAAGAGGGATGCGATCAAGTTGTTTGGATCGATGCAAAAGAGCGCAAATGGGTTGAAGAAATGGGCGGCATGAACCTTTACTTCGTAAAGGGAAAAGGTGCAGATGCAACTGTTATAACTCCAAAGTTAACTGGAACATTGTTGCCAGGAATTACACGCGATTCGATTTTGTCTGTGGCTAGCGATCTTGGGTACAAAGTCGATGAGGTAATGCTTTCAGTTGATGATTGGCGCGATGGCGTCACATCGGGAGAGATCACTGAAATCTTTGCTTGTGGAACCGCTGCCGTTGTTTCTCCTGTTGGTCAGGCAAAAAGTGCCATGGGCACGTGGGTAACTGGCGATGGTCAACCAGGAACAATCACCATGCAGATTCGCAATCACTTACTAGGAATTCAACATGGAACAATTGCAGATTCGCACAACTGGATGAGTGCGGTTAAGTAATGTCAGTTAATGATTCATTTCATATCTATGACACGACCCTTCGCGACGGTGCGCAGCAAGAGGGGTTAAATCTTTCTGTACATGACAAGCTCAACATAGCTCGCCACCTAGATGAATTAGGTGTTGGCTTTATCGAAGGCGGATGGCCTGGAGCAAACCCTAAGGACACTGAATTCTTCGCACTTGCGAAAAAAGAGTTAAAGCTCAAGAACGCAACCTTTGTTGCCTTTGGTGCAACACGTCGCCCTAACGCAAAAGCTGCAGATGATGTACTGCTCGGAGCACTTCGCGATAGCGGTGCTCCGGCTGTAACCCTTGTTGCAAAAGCCTTTGATCGCCATGTTGATCTTGCACTTAAGACAACACTGGATGAAAACCTTGCGATGATTCGTGACTCTGTTACTCACTTAATTCAAGAAGGCCAACGTGTTTTCCTTGATGCAGAGCACTTCTTTGATGGATACCGCAGCAACCGTGCCTACGCTTTAGAGGTTGTACGTGTGGCAGCAGAAGCCGGAGCAGATGTAATTGCCTTGTGTGATACCAACGGCGGAATGTTGCCTGATGAGTTATCGCAAGTTGTTCATGATGTATTAACTGCAAGCTCCGCTCGATTAGGTATCCATTGCCACAATGACACAGGGTGCGCTGTTGCAAACTCAATGGCAGCTGTTGCTGCAGGCGCCACGCATGTTCAGGGCACATTAAATGGATACGGCGAGCGAACCGGAAACGCAGATCTTGTAACAATCATTGCAAACCTAGAATTGAAGAAGAAGCAGTTAGTGCTTCCTCCAAATGCGCTGCAAGAAGCCTTCAGAATTTCACATGCAGTTGCTGAGGTAACAAATGTGGCACCAAGTGGACGCCAACCTTATGTTGGTGTTTCAGCATTTGCTCACAAGGCCGGTCTTCACGCCAGCGCGATCAAGGTAGATCCTTCTTTGTATCAACATGAAGATCCATCATCTGTCGGAAACGATATGCGCATGCTTGTGTCAGATATGGCTGGCCGTGCATCAATTGAATTAAAGTCTCAAGAACTTGGCGTTGCAGCCGATGCCTCATTTGAGCTTTTAGTTCATGAAGAAATGTCAGGCAAGCGTCCATCATTCTTTACTATCAATCACTGGGTCACATCTGTAGAACGCGCAGCTGATCAGACAATTACAACCAAGGCTGAAGTAACAGTTACTGCAAAGGGTCAAGAGATCACCTGCAGTGGCGAAGGAAATGGTCCAGTAAACGCCTTTGATAATGCGCTTAGAACAGGTTTGATCTCTTTGTATCCAGAGCTTTCAACCCTTGAGTTAACTGATTACAAGGTACGTATCCTTGAAGGTCGTTTAGGAACAGGCGCAGTAACACGTGTATTAGTTGAAACTAGCGATGGCAAGGGCGAGTGGAACACCGTTGGTGTGCATGAAAACGTTATTGCCGCATCTGCCATGGCTCTTGAAGATGCCGTTACCTTCGGACTTATACGTCAGGGACGTAAGCCCGAGTAAACTGATCACGTGAGCGAAAATTACGAAGAGCTAATTGCAGCTTTTACTCGCCACTTAGAGATTGAACGCTCACTATCAGTACACACGATTCGCGCATACTTAGGTGATCTCGAATCACTGCTTACACATTTAGAGAGTATTGGTGTTGCAGATATTTCACAGTTGGAACTGGTGCATCTACGTTCTTGGCTTGCCAATCAACAGGTTAAAGGGGGAGCGCGGACTACCCTTTCTCGCAGAGCGGTATCGGTTCGCTTATTTACTAAGTGGGCGGTGAAGAATAAGTATTTAGCAAAAGATGTTGCAGCAACGCTGGCAACGCCTAAGGGGCATCGCACACTGCCTGAGGTTTTAGAAATTGCCGATGCAAAGACCGCGATGGATTCACTTGCAACACGTGCCGCAGAGGAAGAAACCCCCATTTCTTTGCGCGATGTTGCGATGGTCGAACTCTTGTATGCAACGGGTGCGCGTGTAGCCGAACTATGTGGCTTAGATCTGAGTGATATCGATTATGACCGTCAAACAATTCGAGTTTTGGGCAAAGGAAACAAAGAGCGCACGATTCCCCTGGGAAATCCTGCGATGAAGGCGTTGAATGCTTGGTTGAAGGATGGGCGAGATTCGGTAAAGAACTCGCAATCCGAAAACGCTGTTTTCCTTGGTGCACGCGGAAAGCGAATTGATCAACGTACAGTGCGTACAGTTGTGTACAACGCCCTTGAAGCAATTGAAGGAATCGAACGTATGGGTCCCCATGCACTGCGACATTCAGCTGCGACGCACTTATTAGAAGGTGGTGCAGATTTGCGTACTGTCCAAGAAATTTTGGGGCATGCCTCTCTTGCTACTACGCAAATCTATACTCATGTTTCAACTGAACGTTTACAGAAGGCGTTCAAGCAGGCACATCCACGAGCATGAGAGCCTCTATCGTCGTCATTCCAACATATAACGAAGCTGAAAGTATTGGCGCCATTGTTGAGGGTTTGAAAAATCTTGATCTGGATGTATTGGTTATTGATGATGGATCACCTGATGGCACCGCCCAGATTGTGCGCAATCTAGGAGTCGAAGTAATTGAACGAGCAGGAAAGCAAGGTTTAGGAAGTGCGTATCGCACTGGATTTTCCATCGCAATCCAACGTGGCTATACATACGTGGTTGAAATGGATGCGGATGGCTCACATCAGATTAACGACCTAAAAAATATGATGGAATGGATTGGTTCAAGTGATCTATTAATCGGATCACGCTGGGTTCCTGATGGGGCAATCGCTAATTGGAGCAAATTTCGCGTTTACCTTTCACGAACCGCTAACGCATATGCAAACCTTATGTTGTCACTCGGAATCAACGACGCTACATCAGGCTTTCGGATCTATTCAACTGAAATTGTGAAGAAGATGGATATCTCAACTATCCGAAGCGAGGGCTACTGCTTCCAAATCGAGATGACTCGGCGAGCAATCGCTCGCGGGGGATCGGTGGCTGAAATTCCTATTACCTTTATTGAACGGGCGCATGGAAAGAGCAAGATGTCCTTCGCCATCGCCTTAGAAGCGGTCCTTCGCATCACCGCCTGGGGAGCTTTGCGCTTAATCGGGCGGTAATTTCGGTATCTGCGCTCGGGTAGGATTTGCCCTGCATCGATCGAAAGATCGGTGACATCTCAGCACTCACCGGCTTAGGCCGGCATAACCACCTCGGTCCACAAGAAATTGTGGTCGGTGACTTCGAGTGCGACGGGTTAAACAAATTGTTTAGCCATAAACCGAGCAGGTTTTGTTCTGCTGTGCAGAAAAAACCTAAGAAGGAGTATGCCGTCATGGCAGTTGTAACAATGCGAGAGCTCCTCGACAGCGGAGTCCACTTCGGACACCAGACTCGTCGATGGAACCCAAAGATGAAGCGCTTTATTTTCACAGAGCGCAATGGCATCTACATCATCGACATCCAGCAATCACTTGCACTTATCGATTCAGCGTATGAGTTTGTTAAGGACACAGTTGCTAAGGGTGGCCACGTCTTGTTCGTTGGAACAAAGAAGCAAGCACATGAGCCAATCATCAACCACGCAGCACGTGTTGGAATGCCAACTGTGACTGAGCGTTGGTTGGGCGGAATGCTTACTAACTTCCCAACTGTGTACAAGCGTATCCAGCGCCTCAAGGAGCTAGAAGCTCTAGAAGAGAAGAACGATCTACTTCTAACTAAGAAGGAGCTACTTGTTCTACGTCGCGAACGCGAAAAACTATTTAAGAACCTTGATGGTATCCGTAACATGACCAAGCTGCCTTCAGCGATTTGGGTTGTAGATACAAAGAAGGAGCACCTAGCGGTTCAGGAAGCTAAGAAGCTTGGTATTCCAGTTATCGCAATCTTGGATACAAACTGCGATCCAGATGAAGTTGATTACAAGATCCCAGGTAACGATGATGCGATTCGTTCAATCGATTTGTTGACACGCGTTATCACCGATGCAATTGCGGCTGGCCTAAAGGCACGTTCTGCAAATGTAAAGGAAGAAACTAAGTCAGATGCACCAGCAGCTGTTGCTGCAGGCGAGCCATTGGCTGATTGGGAGAAGGAAATTCTCGACGGATCAGCACCAGCACCAACAACACCGGAGGCATAAATTGGCTAACTACACAGCTGAAGATGTAAAGAAGCTTCGCGAAGCAACTGCAGCAGGAATGCTCGATTGCAAGAAGGCTTTGGATGAGGCAGATGGCGACTACAACAAGGCGTTGGACATCATTCGTGTTAAGGGACTTAAGGGCATTACAAAGCGCGAAGGTCGTCTAACATCAAATGGTGCAGTAGTTGCAAAGGTCGAGGGCAACCTCGGCGTCATGCTTGAACTGAACTGCGAGACAGATTTCGTTGCAAAGGGTGAGCGATTTGTTGCTCTTGCAGATGAGCTACTTGCTCACCTACAAAATGCTCAGTCAGATTCTCTAGAGGCGTTCCTTGCTTCAACAATGTCTAACGGCAACACCGTTCAGGCAACTGTTGATGAGGCAAATGCAACTATGGGCGAGAAGATTGAGGTTCGTCGCATTGCAGTAATCAAGGATTCGCCAGTTGGAATTTACCTGCACCGCACAAGCCCAGATCTACCACCACAGGTTGGTGTACTGGTTGAACTTGTAAAGGATGCAGCTGATGTTGGTAAGGACATCGCACAGCACATTGCAGCATTCGCTCCGCAGTTTGTTAATCGCGAAGATGTTCCTGCTGATTTGATCGAGAACGAGCGCCGTATTGCAGAAGAGACTGCGCGCGAAGAGGGCAAGCCTGAGGCTTCACTTTCAAAGATCATCGAAGGCCGTGTGACAGGTTTTGTTAAGGAAGTTTCCTTGATCGAGCAATCATTCGCTAAGGATGCAAAGAAGACTGTAAAGCAGATCCTCGATGAGGCGGGAACGGCTGTTAAGGCCTTCCATCGCTTCCGCGTGGGTCAATAAGGACTAGGTCGGATCGCTTAGACTTGGTTCAATAGCCAGCGGTTAATAGCCGAATAATTAAAGTTAGAGGAGCACTCATGCCCGGTACAAGAGGAACGTATCGGAGAGTGCTCCTTAAACTTTCTGGAGAAGTTTTTGGTGGCGAGAAAGGCATCGGTGTTGATCCCGATGTTGTTCAAGATATTGCAAAACAAATCGCCGATGTAGCTCGTACCGGTGTTCAGGTCGCGATCGTTGTTGGTGGAGGTAATTACTTCCGAGGAGCAGAGCTTTCACAGCGGGGCATGGATCGCTCACGCGCTGACTACATGGGAATGCTTGGAACGGTCATGAACTGTTTAGCTCTTCAGGATTTTCTCGAAAAAGAGGGTGTTGGAACTCGCGTACAAACCGCCATCACAATGGGTCAGGTTGCAGAGCCATACATTCCTCTTCGTGCTATCCGTCACCTTGAAAAGGGTCGAGTTGTAATTTTTGGCGCAGGCGCTGGAATGCCTTTCTTCACGACAGATACTGTCTCGGCGCAACGTGCCCTTGAAATTGGTGCAGAAGCGTTGCTGCTTGCAAAGAGCGGGGTCGATGGTGTGTACAGCGCAGATCCAAAGAAAGATCCAAGTGCAACTAAGTACGACACCATCACCTACAACGAGGTTTTATCGAAGTCACTAGCGGTGGCAGATGCGGCAGCTTTTGCGTTATGTCGAGAAAACAAGTTGCCAATCGTTGTCTTTGATTTAATGAAAAATGGAAATATCGGTCGCGCAGTTCGTGGCGAAGTAATTGGAACCCTCGTCGCATAAGCGATGAGAATGAAGCACACAGCGGCAAGAGGAGCTAAACCATGGCAGATGTAGCAAGCGCCCTAAAGGACGCTGAAACTAAGATGAACAAAGCGGTCGAGGTTGCGAAGGATGATTTTGCAACGATTCGCACAGGTCGTGCTCATCCATCTTTGTTCAATAAAGTCATGGTCGATTACTACGGTACCTATACAGCACTTTCACAATTGGCCACGATTCAAGTTCCAGAAGCACGAATGGCCTTGATTTCTCCCTTTGATAAGGGCGCGATGGCATCAATCGAAAAAGCTATTCGCGAATCAGATTTAGGGGTAAATCCCGGCAATGATGGAACAGTTATCCGCGTTAACTTTCCTCAACTTACTGAAGAGCGCCGCAAGGAGTACATCAAAGTTGTAAAGACCAAGGCTGAGGATTCAAAGATTTCAATGCGCAACATCCGTCGTGCTGCAAAAGAGGCGATGGAGAAGTTAGAAAAAGATGGCGACATTGGAAAAGATGATCTCGCGCGTGGTGAAAAAGAGCTAGAGAAGATCACTGCTGATCATGTTGCAAAAATTGATGAACTTCTCAAGCACAAAGAGGTCGAACTCCTAGAGGTCTAGGAGCGCTCTTATGTCAGATCTGCACTCGATCAACGAAGCGATCAATAAGAAGGCTGGGCGAAAGCTTCTTCCTTCTATTGCGGTTGGCCTATCCCTGATTGCTTTAGTGTGGTTCACCCTTTCTTATCAGCGCGAAATTTTCGCAATTGTTGTCGCCGTTGCTGTGATTTTAGGTATACGCGAGTTGGTGCGTGCATTTTCTGCACGAGGAATCGTAATTTCATTTAATGGGCTTACCTTGGCGGCGATTGGTCTGTCATATGCGGCATGGGTCGGGGGAGTTGCCGGTCTTGCTGTTGCTACGGCAATCGCAATTCCTCTCTTACTAATTCGCGCACTTCTGCAAGGTCCAGAAGGTTTTGTAGCTAAAGCGACTGCAACAACCTTTGGTTTGCTATACCTACCGTTCTTAGCTGGTTTTTTAATTCTGCTAGCTCGACCAAGTACAGGTTTCCAACGTGTGATGACCTTTGTTGTTTTGGTTGGATGCAACGACACCTTCGGTTACATTGTTGGTGTACTTCTTGGAAAACATCCACTAGTTCCAAAGATTTCTCCAAAGAAAACCTGGGAAGGTCTTGCGGGTTCCTTGATATTCACCATGATCGGTGGCGCTTTAGCCTTTGAATACATCATGGATATGCACTGGTGGATTGGCATCATCGTTGGATTGATGATTGTTTTCACCGCCACCTGTGGTGACCTTATTGAAAGCGCCATGAAACGCGATTTGAGTTTGAAGGATATGGGCACCCTGTTGCCTGGACATGGCGGAATGTTGGATCGCTTGGATTCAGTTGTTTTGTCATCGCCTGCAATGTGGCTAGCCCTTGAACTCGTGAAGCACTTCTTATGAGCGGAAAAGTTCCTGAGATCAACCTTGTTTTTGATGAGCCAATTCAGCGAAAAAAAGCTCCACGTCACCTAGCTGATTTCTCACCCGCAGATAGAAAGGCCTTTGCTAAAGAGCTTGGCTTCCAACCTTTCCGTGCAAGTCAGGTTGCCAACCATTATTTCTCACATCTTTCAAACAACCCTGAAGAGTGGACCGACATTCCGGCGGCAGAGCGTCAAGCAATTGCAGATGCCTTGACCCCAAAGATGATTCAACTTGTTACGACCCGTACAACAGATAACGGAATGACCCGTAAAGATTTGTGGAAGTTGCACGATGGAGTTCTAGTTGAGAGCGTATTGATGCGGTACACAGATCGAGTAACTGTGTGTATTTCATCGCAAGCAGGGTGTGGCATGAACTGCCCATTCTGTGCAACGGGACAAGCCGGCTTAACTCGAAATTTGTCAGCCGCAGAAATCACAGATCAAATTGTTGCCGCGGCACGCGCATGTGCTAATGGAGAACTGCCTGGTGGGCCCACTCGACTTTCAAATATTGTCTTTATGGGAATGGGTGAACCGCTAGCAAATTACAACGCCGTTGTTCGCACCCTTCGCAACATCACAGATCCCAATCCAGATGGGCTAGGTATTAGTGCGCGTTCAGTGACGGTTTCAACAGTTGGTTTAGTTAATGGAATTGAAAAGTTAATGAATGAAGGAATCAACTGTACTTTGGCGGTTTCTTTGCACACCCCGGATGATGAGCTGCGAGACACCTTGGTTCCCATAAACAATCGCTTCAATGTCCGAGAAGTCCTTACCGCCGCCGATGCCTATGAGAAGAAGACAGGGCGCCGATACTCCATCGAGTACGCATTGATCCGAGATATTAATGATCAATCGTGGCGCTCTGATTTATTGGGCCGCCTACTGAAAAATCGTAATGCGCATGTGAATTTGATTCCACTCAACCCGACCCCAGGTTCAAAGTGGACCGCATCTCGTCGCGAAGATGAGGCTGAGTTTGTCCGAATACTTGAAAGTTATGGAGTCCCTGTCACTGTTCGTGATACTCGCGGTCGCGAAATTGATGGGGCGTGCGGCCAGTTGGCGGCTGCGGAAAAAGGCAAGCCGGTCGCTTAAATTGTGACTAGTTAGATCTGGGGCAAATTGCTAGGCTCTGGAACATGAAAAAGCTCAGTAACTTCATCAATGGCAAGTCAGTTGATTCATCCTCAGGTGAGACAACAACTTTAATCAATCCAGCAACTGGACAACCTTTTGCGACAGCCCCTAAATCAAACACTGCTGATATTGATGCAGCCTTCAAGGCAGCAAGTGATGCATTTGTAGATTGGCGCGATTCAACTCCATCGCAACGCCAACGTGCTCTTTTGAAAATCGCAGATGCCATTGAAGAACGTGCTGATGAAGTAATTGCAATTGAAGTTGAAAATACCGGTAAGCCTGTCTCGCTTACGACATCGGAAGAAGTGCCACCGATGGTTGATCAAATCCGCTTCTTTGCTGGTGCTGCTCGAAATCTAGAGGGAAAGTCTGCTGGTGAATACATGCCGGGCATGACATCGATGATTCGCCGTGAACCAGTTGGAGTGATCGGCCAAGTAACTCCTTGGAACTATCCAATGATGATGGCGGTATGGAAATGGGCACCTGCAATTGCAGCGGGTAATACCGTTGTTCTCAAGCCAAGTGATACAACTCCGGCATCCACTGTTTGGATGGCAAATTTAATGGCGGAGTTTTTGCCTGCAGGTGTATTTAATGTTGTATGCGGCGAGCGTGAAACAGGTGCTTCCCTGGTCAATCACACACGCCCTGACATGGTCTCAATTACTGGATCCGTTGGCGCAGGAATTCAAGTTGCAGAGTCTGCAGCAAAGCAGGTCAAACGAGTTCACTTGGAACTTGGTGGAAAAGCACCAGTCGTAGTTTTTGCAGATGCAGATCTTGCAGCAGCTGCTGAAGCGATTGCGATTGCCGGATACTTCAATGCGGGTCAAGATTGCACCGCTGCAACACGCGTTATTGTTCAAGACTCTGTTTATGATGATTTTGTGGCGCTCTTAACTGAACAAGCAAAGGGCATCGCACTCGGTGCTCCTCATGATGATGATGTCTTCCTGGGGCCGGTTAACAACAGTAATCAATTGGCTCGTGTTAGCGACCTGCTCTCAAGAGTTCCAGCTCATGCCACCGTCATGACAGGTGGATCGGCTCTCGATCGCTCAGGATTCTTCTTCCCAGCCACAGTGGTTGCAGGGCTGCGTCAGGATGATGAGTTGATTCAGAAGGAGATCTTCGGGCCTGTTATCACCGTCCAAAAGTTCAGCGATGAGGCGCAAGCGGTTTCAATGGCCAATGGCGTGGAGTATGGATTGGCTTCTAGCGTGTGGACCGCCAACCACGGAACTGCGATGCGTATGGCAAAGGCCTTTGATTTCGGCTGCGTCTGGATTAATACCCACATTCCACTCGTTGCCGAGATGCCGCATGGAGGCTTTAAGCGCTCTGGCTATGGCAAGGATCTCTCGGGATATGGCTTTGAGGATTACACGCGAATCAAGCATGTGATGACTAATCTGGGGGCGTAGTATTTCCCCCTGTTGGAGCACCTGCTCCAACTCTTTCTATCCACCCACTACCCACAGAAAGCTTGAGGCTCGGTAATCCGACAACTAGCTTGTGCTTAATCCTTAAGGAGTAAATCAGTATGTCAAAAGAAAGTTCACTCTCACCGGAAGCCCGTTCAATTATCGGTGCAATGGTTTCTCGTCGTGCAGTACTTGCAGGCGCAGGCGGTTTAGGTGCAGCAGGATTACTTGCTGCGTGCGGCGGAGGCTCTGACTCTGCTGATAGTGCGAACAGTGTTCGCTGGGGCAACTGGCCTTTGTACCTTGATTACGATGAGGAGACAAAGAAGTACCCAACACTTGAAAAGTTTAAAGAGCAGACTGGCGTAACCGCCGAGTACTTTGAAGATTACAACGACAATGATGAGTTCTTCGGAAAAGTCCAAGCGCAACTCAAGCTTGGTGAGGACATCGGTTATGACCTTGTAACACCTACAGACTGGATGGCGGCTCGTTGGATCCGTCTTGGTTACACACAAAAGTTTGATGCGGCAAATATTCCCAACAAGTCAAACATTCTAGATTCTTTGGCATCACCATCATTTGATCCAAACCGTGAGCAATCATTGACATGGCAAGGAATCATGGCTGGATTTGGCTGGAATGTTGAAAAGAATCCAAAGGGAATTCGCACACTAGATGAACTCTTCGCACCTCAGAACAAGGGCAAGATCGTTGTGCTTTCTGAGATGCGCGACACCATCGGAATTATCTTGCGCTCGCAGGGTGTAGATCTTCAGACAGTTACAGAGGATCAATTCATGAACGCAGTTGATTTCATGGCGAAGAAGATCGCTGATGGCTGGATCCGTGGCGTTAAGGGTAATGAGTACGCAGAAGACCTCACATCAGGCGATGCAACAGCTGTTATTGGCTGGTCTGGCGACATGTTCATCCTGAAATCTGAAAATGAAGGAAAGTTTGACTTTGCACTCCCTGATTCAGGCGGAACTATCTCAGGTGATAACTTGATGATTCCTTCCACTGCATCTGCAGAAGGTAAGGCAAATGCTGAGAAGCTCATTAACTTCTACTACGACCCAGCGATCGCTGCTGAGGTTGCGGCTTACGTGAACTACGTATGTCCAGTGAAGGGTGCACAAGAAGAGATGGAAAAGATTGACCCAGCTCTAGCAGCTAGCCCATTCATCTTCCCTGATGCAGCGATGTCTTCAAAGCTCAGCGTCTTCCGTTCACTCACTCCAGCAGAAGAGACCACTTGGGGAGAAGCGTTCCAGAAGGCCGCCGGCAACTAGTGGCTGACGTTTCATCTGCAACACGAGGAGATCTACGTCTTACTCGTATCACTAAGACATATGGAGATTTCACCGCAGTTAATGATTTGTCATTAACAATTCCTGAAGGTTCATTCTTTGCCTTACTTGGACCTTCAGGATGCGGCAAGACAACAACTCTGCGAATGATCGCAGGGTTGGAAGAGCCAACTGTTGGCAGTATTCACTTGGGTTCAACTGATATCACGACTAAGCGTCCATATCAGCGCCCAATCAATACTGTTTTCCAGAACTATGCATTGTTTCCTCATTTAACAATCTTTGAGAACATTGCCTTTGGTCTTCGTCGTCGTGGAATCAAAGATGTTGATGCAGATGTAAACAAAGTCCTTGAACTTGTTGAACTTCCACATCTTGCGCAACGCAAACCAACACAACTTTCAGGCGGACAGCAGCAGCGCATCGCATTAGCTCGCGCCATTGTTAACCGCCCAGCATTGTTGCTTTTGGATGAGCCATTGGGTGCACTTGATCTCAAGCTTCGTCGTCAGATGCAGATTGAGCTCAAGTGGATCCAGCGCGAGGTTGGTCTTACCTTCGTTCACGTTACCCATGATCAGGAAGAGGCTATGACCATGGCTGACACCATCGCGGTAATGAATGAGGGAGAGATTGAGCAAATGGGATCTCCTGCAGATTTGTATGACAATCCAGAAACCGCATTTGTGGCTAACTTCTTAGGTCAATCCAACTTGATCAAGGGCCGCATTGAAGGTTCAGATGGCGACAACTTGGTCGTAGATCTCTTTGGACAAAAGATTGCGATGCCAAAGAAGCGTTCACATGCGGTCGATAACTCCGTCTACGCGGGTATTCGACCTGAAAAATTCCGTATCTCTTTGGTAGGAACTCCTACCCGTGGAAATATCTTGACCGGCGGTCGTATTGAAGATGTTTCATACATTGGTGTTTCAACTCAGTACCAGGTTCTCATGCCATGGGGACAAGAGCTCATGGTCTTTGAACAAAATGATGATGGTGTTGCACCATTTGATAAGGGCGATGAAGTTGTAATTTCTTGGGAGCCTAACTTCACCTTTGCATTGCGCGGAGATGAAGATGCCGAAGCTGGCACAGAGGTAATTCCTGAGGATCTCGACGAGGAATGAGAATGACCTTGTCCAAGGTGAAGATGCCTTACCTGCTTTTGCTTCCGGGCTTTCTCTTTCTCTTTACCTTTTTCATTTTGCCAATTGTAAATCTCGCACAAACCTCAACTCAGACTCCAATAGCTGGGGGAGACACTGGGCAATACGAGCAGAGTTTGCGCTTTGCAAACTACCTCAACGCCTTTACCGAAAATAAGGAGCAGTTTGCGCGCTCCTTTATTTTTGCATTGTGTGCAACGATTTTAGCCTTGGCGATTGCATACCCACTTGCCTATGCAATCGCATTTAAAGCTGGGCGTTTAAAGAACTTTCTTTTAGTACTTGTTGTTGCGCCTTTCTTTGTTTCATTTTTGCTCAGAACTGTGGCATGGAAACAAATT
>JBEANK010000021.1:0-11618 GCA_041165485.1 Actinomycetota bacterium
GGATGTCATCTTGAAAAATCTTTGATTGTTTGTAGGCAAACCACAATTGGAAGAGCCACATGATGCCGATGAGAATAAATAGCTTGCCTAGATTGCTCATGCGCTCTTCACCGCCGTTGGTTGAAGTGACTTAATTACGGAGTTAGCACACGCTAAATCCACTATTAGGGTATCGATTAACCCCGCACGAGCGGCCCCAACCACGCCCAAAACCTTCTCCGCACCCGAGGCAACCCCGATTACACGCGGGATATTTTTGATCTCTTCGAGGGTTAAGCCGATGACTCGGGCATCTAACGCGGCTGACAACGGGGTGCCGTCTTTCTTGTAGAAGCGGGCGGCGATGTCGCCGGCGTACTCCTTAACTAGCTCATCTCGTTGAGCCTTTGTTGTTTTGAACTCTTCAAAAACCATCTCACTTGAGGATGAGCCGGCAGAGCCGATTCCAACCAGGGCTACATGAGCCGAACGGGCCAATCGCAAGGTCTTAGCGATGCTCTCTTCTTCGAGCAATGAGTCACGGGTCTTGGCGTTGCTGACCACGACTGGAGATAAGAAGGGAACAAATTGTGCGTTGAGGTTTTTAGCAAGGTTGCGGCCAACCTCTTCGGCGCTCACCGATGTGTTAACTGATGAGAGCGATCCCATCAACTGGGTGACCTTGAGCCCCGACAAGGTTTCGCTGTGGGTGTTTACAACAGCAGCTTCAAGTCCGCGCCCCCACGAAATTGCAATTGTTTGGTTATCTCGTAGGTGCTTTAACAGCGCGCTCGCAGCTGCACGTCCAACCGTGTTTAAGGTTAAATCATTTGATTCGCTGGTAATTACCTGAACATCTTTAATATTTAAAAGCTCGGCCAACTGTGCCGATAGCGCTTCATGCTTATGAGTTGGAGAAACAATTTTGATTTCAACAAAACCTAAACGCTTTGCATCAGACAACATTCGTGAAACATTTGAGCGAGAGGTGTTGAGCTTTGAAGCAACTTGATCCTGTGAGTAGTGGCCCTCGTAATACAGGCGTGCTGCGCGAAGGATTAACTCCGATTCGCGCTGCTTCACTATCGTCACATCCGTTCACTAGTTGAACATTTGGATTAGTGTGCTGTGACGTACCCCATGAAATCAAGGACATTTGTGAAAATATTTATAACAATTAAAGACCGAGATTTACCAACTCAGATAGGTGTACTCGGGCGGAATTCTTAGCGTCCTGCGCTGTTTTTGCAGCAATTGCGACCTTACCAGCCAGTACTAATTGTTGTAGAGAATGTGCGGTAATTGCTTGCGCAACATCGGTAAGTGTGGCCACGCTGCACGAAAGTGAAGATACTCCTAAACCAACAAGCACCGAAGCTAGCGCTGCATCAGAGGCGGCTTCACCACAGACACCTACTGGGGTGTTGTTATTGACCCCTGCTTGAGCCACTTGATGAACTGCACGTAACAAGGCTGGTTGCCAAGGATCATTAAAGCCGGCAAGTGGTGCTGATTCTCGATCTGCAGCATGCAGGTACTGACCCAAGTCATTGGTCCCAATAGAAACAAAGTCACACACCTTTGTAATTTCATCGGCATGGAAAATCGCAGCTGGTACTTCAATCATTACTCCAGCTTTTGTTAATCCATACTCTCGTGCCATCGCAACAAAGGCTGCAGCTTCTCCTGGCAGAGTGATCATAGGAGCCATTACCCACACTTCAGCGGCTGTCGAATTGGCAGCGTTGGCGATCGCCTGCAACTGTGTGCGCAGTAGATGTTCATGTCCAAAAATTGTTCGGTATCCGCGTACACCTAACGCTGGATTTGGTTCGTGATCAAAGTTAATAAATGCCATCGGCTTATCTGCGCCCGCATCAAGAGTTCTAATGACAACTTTTTGTCCAGCAAAGGGTTGGAACAACTCTGTGTAGATAGCGGTTTGTTCCTGAAGAGTTGGCGCATCGTTGCGATCCAAGTACAAAAGTTCGGTGCGTAGTAGACCAACACCATCGGCACCTGCAGCGATGGCTGCAACGGTGTCCTCTAAGCGACCGATGTTTGCATAAATGGGAACTGCGGTTCCATCTGTAGTCACATACCCATCGGCAGATCGGTTAATAACCCTTGATTTACGGGCCTTTATCTTCTCTATTGTCGAAGCGATCTGGGCTTTTAGCGCTAGATCTGGATTAAAGGTGATCTGCCCATTTGTTGCATCTACTGCAACTGTAGAACCAGCATTTGATTGCGCTGCCTCTACAACACCAGGGCAGGCAACAACGGCGGCAATTCCATTAGATCTAGCGATGATCGCGGTGTGGCTTGTTGGTCCACCACCTGCGGTAACAATTGCCAAGATCTTGTCAGTTTCAAGATCGGCGGTATCTGCAGGGCTTAAGTCTTGTGCGATTAAAACTGTTGGAACATCAAAGTGTGGAATCTCTGGATACGGGATGCCTGCGATCTCGCACAAAACTCGATCGCGAATATTTGCAACATCACTTACACGTTCAGCCAAGTAACCACCTGAAGCGGCAAGTAGCTCTTGAAAAACCTCAGTTGCTTTGACCATGGCATAACTTGCTGTGTGACCACTTGCGATAAAACCTGCTGCTTCTTCGGCGATCGCGGGGTCGGTTGCGATTTCAGCGGTTGCTAACAAAATTTCTTGTAGCTCACCAGTTGTGCGTGCTGCCCGTGCTTCTAGATCTAATCCAACATTTTTAATCGCCAAGTTAAGGGCGTGACCTTCAGCTTCAAAACTTTGGTGGGATGGTTGGCCGGATGGCACCGGAATATTTGTATTTAAAAGAAAGAAGGGACCAACGGCTGCACCAGAACTTGCAGGTATGCCACTCAGTGTTGTCACTATAAATCCTTTAGTTGAGCGCTTCTATAAAGAAGCGACGAGGGCATCCAGTAGTAGTGCACCATCATAAAAGTCACAGAAGTTCAGATCAATAGTAAGAGAAATATTCTTTGTAGTTTCGCTGTCGTAGCCAATAGTCACCGATGTGACCTGGTTTGGAAATAGCAACGGGGTAGCAGAGCTCATTGAATATGTGGTCAAATCAAAGACGGTAGTTGTGGCCCCTGAAAGCATTGCTACAGGCACCTTTCCGTGCTTTGCCGCATCTGTAGTGGATGCAACTAGCGTTCGTAAATCATTGAGGCTTGCCTGATCTGGATCTCTAAATACCGGCAAGGCACTTCCGTACTTAGATTCAATAATCAAAGCAACACCGACATGTTCATGCGCGGCAAGATCTGGGCGACCACGCAAAACCTTGGCCCACGCTGCGATAAATGATGCGTGATCAAAGTTTGCGGTGACACGTCGATTAAATGATGCCTGCGCAATTGTGCGGGTCATTTCAATTCCCTTGGCGATCAGCGCTTTGTTTGCTTCTTGTCGCTTAAGAATTGCTGGATCTAATTGTGCGCCATTGACATCCTGCATTGTGATGGTGCGATCAGGACCAGTTGGATGCACGGTACGCAGATCTATTCCGCGATTTGCTGCTTCAACACGGGCTTTCGGAACAGCCTTAACATGTGTGTTAACAATTATCGGCGCAGCCGCAACAACGGGTGCCTCTACAACTGGTGCCGGTGCTGCAACTTCAACCGCTGCAACTGGTTCGTTATCATCTCCAAAATCAAAGGCCATGACCTCTGTTTCAGTTAACATAATTAAAACCGGCTTACCAATTTCAACAACAGCCCCAGGTTCGGCAACAAGTGAATCAATAACACCATCTGCTGGTGCTTCAACCTCCATGTCGATCTTGTCTGTCATGACCTCAAATAAGACATCACCACTTTTTACCTGATCGCCAACTTTTACATGAAAGTTGATTAACTCACCAGTCTCCATGGTCATGCTCATCTTCGGCATAACAACCGGGTATTTAAAACTCATCGCCAGTTTTTAACAATCTCGCGAGCTGCGGCTTCGATATCTTCGATTTGTGGAACCGCAGCCTTTTCTAGCTGAGGTGCATAAGGAATCGGAATATTCATACCTGCAAGACGCTTAATAGGTGCGATTAATGAGCCAAATGAGGAGGAACCAGCCATTTGCGCGATGACCTCATTGATGAAGCCTGCGTGTGCTGGACCCTCTTGTACAACTAATAAGCGACCGGTTTTTTCAACTGATTCAAATACCGGCTGCATATCCAGCGGCGAAATCGTACGTGGATCGATCAAGGTAATCGAAATACCTTCGGCAGCTAATTTTTCCGCAACTTCGTAGGACTTGTTCACCATGATGCCGGTTGCAACGATTGTTAAATCTTTACCTTCGCGGACAACCTTTGACACTCCTAGTGGAATTCGGGTTGCACCTTCCGGAACAGGATCGCGACCAGGAATCTTGTACAGCAGTTTATGTTCTAAGAAAATTACTGGGTTGGGATCATCGATCGCTGCGAGCAACAAACCCTTAGCATCTGCAGGGTTTGAAGGAACAACTACCTTTAAACCTGGAACCGATGCAAACCATGGTTCAAGGTTTTGTGAATGCTGCGCTGCAGCTCCAGTTCCTGAACCTTGTGGTGTACGTAAAACCATCGGAACATGCAAGGCGCCACCCAGCATGAAGTGAATCTTTGCTGCTTGGTTTGCGATCTGATCCATCGCTTGTGCGGTGAAATCTGAAAATTGAATTTCAACGATCGGGCGCATACCTGACAACGCGGCACCAACCGCTGCGCCAACAATGCCAAGCTCTGCAATTGGTGTATCTAAAACTCGTTCCGCTCCATAACGGTGGTACATATCGCCAGAAACACCAAAGGCGCCACCGTAAATTCCAACATCCTCACCTAGTAAGAAAACCTCTGGACGTTCATCGAAGGCGATAGACATAGCTTCACGCACAGCTTCAGCCATAGTTAACATGCGATCGCTCATGCTGTCACCGCCTTAAAAACAGCGTCTAATAGCCCTGATGGCTCTGCAGCTTCAGCCTTTACAGACTCATTAACCGCAGCCTTAATCGCTTCAATCGCCTCATTTTGAATCGCATCGCACTCTTCTTGCGTTAACAATTTAGCTTCAATTGCGCGAGCAATGAACCGTGGAATTGGATCCTTAGTACGCCACTCTTCAATCTCTTCCTTAGTGCGATACAAGTTCTTGTCTGAACGGGAGTGACCCTTCCAGCGATACGTCTCTGCAATGATCAAGGTTGGACCTTCACCTGCCTTTGCGCGATCTACCGCGGCTTGAGCAACTTCGTAAACAGCAACAACATCATTGCCATCAACATTAACTCCAGGAATTCCATACCCTTTACCGCGATCTGCTAAATCATCAATCGCAAAAGCCTTTGCGGTAGAGGATGACATGCCATAGCCATTGTTTTCGCAGAACAAAATCATCGGCAACTTCCAGATAGCAGCCATATTTGCTGCTTCATGGAAAGCGCCTTCATTCATTGCGCCATCGCCAAAGAAGGAAACAGCAACAGTTCCACGCTTCATCATCTTTGAGGCAAGAGCTGCACCTGCTGCAATGGGTAAACCTCCACCAACAACACCATTGGCACCCAGATTTCCGGTTTCAACATCTGCAATGTGCATCGAACCACCGCGACCACCGCAATATCCAATTTTCTTTCCGAGCAACTCTGCGATCATGCGGGTTAAATCAGCACCCTTTGCAATGCAATGTCCATGTCCACGGTGTGTAGAGGTAATTTGATCCTGCAGTGTCAACGCCATACACATTCCAGTTGGTGATGCCTCTTGACCGATAGAAAGGTGCATCGTTCCGTGCATCATTCCGCGGCCAAATAGATCTTCAACCGCCTCTTCAAATTTACGAATTCGCCACATATATAAAAGGGCGTGACGGGCATGCTCCGGCGAAGACAGTGGGTGACCCATCAACAGGGGGTTCGCGCTCATAATCCAACTTTCACATTTGTGCAGTGGCTTGAATAGATGTTCATATTAAACACCACTGTTAGTGAGGTTACGCTACGGGGTATGAAGGAATTTCGCTCAGTAGTCGCATCCGCCGTTGGCCTGCATGCTCGCCCAGCCGCACTCTTCGCCTCAACGGCAAAGGGTTCGGGCAATCTCGTACGTCTTGCAAAGATCGTTGATGGTCAGGCAACACCCGCCGTTGATGGTGCAAGTGTTCTGCGCGTAATGACGCTGGGAGTTAAGTGTGGCGATGAGGTTGTTGTAACAGTTGAAGGTGCAACTGAGGATGAAACAATCGCAAAGCTTCAGGAGATCGTAGAAAGTAATGAGCATTGATTTCTAAGTTACGAACCGGCGTTGGTGTTGATGCTCATCAATTTGGTGAGACCGGACCATGCGCGCTCGCAGGATTGCAATGGCCAGATGCACCGCGTCTAGTTGGTCATTCCGATGGTGATGCTGCGGTTCATGCGTTATGCGATGCGGTTTTATCTGCCTGCCAACTTGGCGATGTCGGAACATTTTTTGGCGTTGATACACCTGAAATGGCTGGTGCATCCGGAGTTGCGATGATTGAAAAGCTTCGTGATTTTGTAACAGCAAAGGGTTTTGTAATTAACAATGTGGCATTGCAGATTGTTGGCAATCAACCAAAGATCACACCACGTCGTGATGAAGCGCAAAAGGTTTTATCGGCAGCCCTTGGTGCTCCAGTATCTGTTGCTGCAACAACATCAGATCAAATGGGATTTACCGGCAGAGGTGAAGGAATCTATGTGATCGCAAATGCTTTGGTTCAGGTGCCATGACCCTCAGTTTGTATGACACGGCAACTCGTGAAGTAAGCGAGTTTAAATCACTCGAACCCGGAAAGGTTTCGATCTATGTGTGTGGTGCAACGGTGCAAGCCGCCCCACACATTGGCCATGTTCGCAGCGGTGTTAACTTCGATATTTTGCGACGCTGGTTGTTAAAGCAGGGATACGCAGTCACTTTTATCCGCAATGTCACCGATATTGATGACAAGATTTTGCACAAAGCGGTCCATGAAGAAATGCCGTGGTGGGCATTGGCAATGAAGTACGAGCGCCTATTTGCCGAAGCGTATGCAGCGCTCAATGTCATGCCTCCAACCTACGAACCACGCGCAACTGGCCACATCACGCAGATGGTGGATTTGATGGAAACGCTGATTGAAAATGGTGCAGCATATGCACCAGGTAATGGTGATGTATATCTAGAGGTACGTAAGTTAAAGCGTTACCTAACTTTGTCTCGCCAACACTTAGATGATTTACAACCAGCGCAAGACGCAGATGACACCTACAAAAAAGATGTACGCGATTTTGCTCTATGGAAAGCTGCAAAGCCCGGAGATCCATCATGGCCAACACCGTGGGGACCAGGCCGTCCGGGTTGGCACTTGGAGTGTTCTGCAATGGCACATGCCTACCTTGGTGAAAAGTTTGATATTCACGGTGGTGGATTAGATCTGGTTTTCCCGCACCATGAAAATGAGATCGCACAATCTGAAGCTGCAGGTTACGGTTTTGCGCAGCGTTGGTTACACAATGCATGGGTAACTCAATCCGGCGAAAAGATGTCAAAGTCTTTGGGAAACACCTTGCAGGTTCATGAGATATTAAAGATTGTTCGCGGAATTGAACTTCGTTGGTACTTAGGTGGAGCGCATTACCGTTCGATGCTCGAATACTCACCAGAGGCGTTGCAAGAAGCTGCAACAAACTTCCGTCGCATTGAAAACTTCCTCAATCGCGCAACTGAAATTTTGGGTTCAAAACCAACACCAGCATTGAGTGACGCATTCACAGCGGCGATGAATGATGATTTAGCGGTTCCGGCAGCGCTTGCAACTATTAGCGAAAATCTTCGTCTTGGCAATCAAGCAATTACAGATAATGATTTATCCGCAGTTGCTATACATGCGAATGAAATTCGTGGGGCGCTCGAAGTATTGGGTTGCGATCCATTTGATGCAACTTTTGCAACAGCTGGTGGTTCAGATCTGTCCGCTGCCCTTGATGGCACAATTAAATTGGCTTTGGCAGAGCGCGCAGCTGCCCGTGAGCGTAAGGATTTTGCTGCCTCTGATGCCATCCGTGACGGGCTTGCTGCTTTAGGAATTACAATTGAGGACACTGCTCAAGGACCTCGCTGGTCTATTAATTAATAACTGAAACGAGATCTGATCATGGCTGGCAACTCATCCCGAAAAGGCGCTGTTCGCCAATCCAAAAAGGGGCCATCTGCCGGCACTGGTGGAAACAATAAACGTCGTCTTGAAGGAAAAGGTCCAACCCCAAAGGCTGAAGACCGTCCGTATCACGCAGCTGCAAAGCGCAAGAAAGCTGCGGAAAAGAAGGAGTCTCGTTCACCACGAATGCCAAAGGGCGATCGCCCACGTGGTGAAATCGTTGCAGGTCGTAACGCAGTTCTCGAAGCGCTTCGTGAAAGTGTTCCCGCAACAGAGTTATTAGTTGCCCGCAGTATTGATGTTGATGATCGCGTCGCTGAAAGCTTAAAACTTGCACTGCACCACGGTTTGCCAATCCGTGAAGCGCACCGTGCTGAGGTTGAAGGAATTTCACCTAATAGCCAAGGAATTATTCTTGCAATCAAGCCATTTCAATACTCAAGTTTTGAAGAGATTATGGAACGAGCAAAGCATCCATCATTGATTGTTGCACTTGATGGCGTAACCGATCCTCGCAACCTCGGAGCGATTATTCGTTCAGCGGCAGCATTTGGTGCAGCTGGTGTCATCATGACTGAACGTCGCGCAGCAACCATGACCGCATCTGCTTGGAAATCCTCTGCAGGTGCGGCGGCACGTTTGCCGATTGCACAGATCACAAACCTTGCCCGCACAATTGATGCAGCTAAAAAAGCTGGAATGTTTGTCGTAGGTCTTGATGGAGAATCCGATGAGATCATCAGCACCATGAAGGTTGCAACTGAGCCACTTATGGTGATTGTTGGATCTGAAGGTAAGGGCCTGGCACGTTTAACTAAAGAAAAATGTGATCTGGTGATCTCAATTCCAATTAGCGCATCTACTGAATCTCTCAATGCAAGCGTTGCGACCTCAATCGCACTCTTCCACATAGATCAGCAGCGCCGCGCAAAGTAGGTAAAAGCCTTGAAATACAACCGTTTTATCGCCATTGGTGACTCATTCACCGAAGGTATGTGCGATGAGAAAAAGTATGGCCAGTACCGTGGCTGGGCTGATCGCGTTGCCGATGTTATGGCCCAAGCACAACCTGGTTTTCAATATGCAAACCTTGCTATCCGTGGAAAATTATTGAAGCAGGTTGTTGATGAGCAGTTAGATGCTGCGATTGCTCAAGTTGTAGATAAGACAACACTTGTTTCATTCCATGCCGGTGCAAATGATGTTATTCGCCCGAAGTACAACCCCAATGTAATTTTGCCCTTGTATGCCGAAGCTGCCCGAAAGGTTGCAGCTTCAGGTGCCACAGTTATGTTGTTTACCGTTTTAGAAGATAGCGGTAGTGAAGGACGTTTAGCTGAAACCTGGAAGGCACGATTTAAGGATTTTAATGAGAATGTGCGCGCAGTTGCCGAAGAGATCGGCGCAATCTTGTGCGATGCAAATGAGGAAGCAGCTTTTAAAGATCCACGTTTCTTAGCCTTTGATCGTTTGCACTTAAACCCAATGGGTCATGATCGAGTTGCTCAAGCGGTATTAGAGACAATCGAACTTCCCTTTGATCCATCATGGCGCAGACCGCTTGCACCAGCTGAGCCAACACACAAATTGGTAAAGATCGCGATCACAACTGTCTGGTTTGCAACCTTTGCGCTGCCATGGATGTGGCGACGTGCACGTGGAAAATCATCAGGTGATGGTCGTACCTGTAAATACCCTCATGCAATTAATTGGCCGCTGTCACATCTCGATTAAGGCATTTAAATCGAGGTGACTGTCCACTCCCAAGTGTGCACACCAGTTTTAATCAAGTACTTATCTAAAGTATCTGGACCACATGATGCGGTTCCGACTCCTCGGTGTGCGGTGTCGATATGAACCACTGTGTTTCCACAAGGAACTACCTCTACATCATGCGTGGAATCAGCCAAATCCGCATCTCTGTTAGGGGTTACCGATACTTGAGCGGGTTTGCCCATCACAAAGCGCAGACCATTTCCTTGAGCATTTACCAGCTCAAACCAACGAACTGCAGCATGTCCACCATTTTCTTGTGGGCGAACATATGGAATGTATTGAGCGGCAACTGTTGAAACATAACGACCAATACGTCCAATCTTGCGATCTGGATAAGTTTCATGTGCACCAGTTCCAAAGTAGACCAGTTCATTCAGTGAACCATCTAATTCAAATAGCGTTCCAACTCGTGCCAAATCATCAAAGGCTTTAGGAACTGTCACTGACTCCTTAACATTAAATCCACCAACAACCGGTGTGATTACCTGTGTGTGCTTGAAGTTAACACCCGAACTTGTCTGCCAAGTATTAGTTACCTTGATAGAAGTTGAACTCTGATTGACAAGGCAATCGGTACGTGAAATTTCACGCACTCCGTAACGCTCCCACTTAGTTGCGATATGTCCAATGCGATCATTGTCAGTTGGCGCACGCCACAATGAAACAGATGGTGCGACGATTCCATATGGCAAAACTATTTGTCCATGTTCATCAACAACATCACCAAGCTCCTTAGCCTTCTTTGCAGGTGCCAACGCTTGTGAAGGAAGTGCGATTTGGCTCCAGCCAACCTCGAACATAGGTAGTGCCCAGGGAGTACTTGAAACACAAACAAGTGAGAAGTTAATAAAGCGTTCTCCACGAGCGGTTCCCTTTGCCAACTTCTTTGAACTGACCTTGAAGTTTGTACTCTTGCGAGGAGCAACTTTAGGTAGCTTTACAACTCCGCTATCTAGAATCTCGCCATCGCAGGTGATGTTCCACTGCAACTGATATTCCCCTAGATCTTTAAAGAAATGCTTGTTAAATACTTTGAATTGACCGGTTGCAGCCTTTACCGCGGTAATGACAACAGGTGCGGCAAGTGCTTTAAATTCATGCATTGCAGGCTTAGCTGTGCGATCTGGAAAGACCATGCCATCGCAGCAGAAGTTGCCATCATGTTTTACTTCGCCATAATCGCCACCATATGCATTGCGCTTGGTGCCATCTGCAAGTGTCTGAACAGGACCGTGATCCCACATCTCCCAAATAAATCCACCTTGCAAACCTCGGGTTGCTTCGATTGCTTCCCAATACTCAGCCAGAGTTCCGTTGCTGTTACCCATTGCGTGCGAGTACTCGCACATAATTAATGGACGATCAGCCTTTGGTGACTTGGCATACTCCTTGATCGCGTTAATTGATGGGTACATTGGCGCGATCACATCGGTGAGTGAATGACTACCCATCCAGTTTCCACGTATTCCGCCTTCGTAATGCAGTGGACGTGAAGGATCAAAGCTACGTGCAAATGCTGCAGCAGCTTCGTGGTTACTGCCTGCACCTGATTCATTTCCAAGTGACCACATCACAACTGATGGATGATGGATATCGCGCTGAACCATACGACCAACGCGATCAACAAATGCAGTCAAGTAACGGGTGTCATTACAGAGTGAAGAAATAAAAGCGTGGGCCTCGATGTTAGCTTCTCCAACAACATAGAA
>JBEANK010000022.1:0-11382 GCA_041165485.1 Actinomycetota bacterium
TTATTACGCTAATTACCAGCCGTAAGAATGGATTACTTGGCTCCATCTTGCTAGCGTTTACGCCATGAAGCGCGCGGTATGCCCAGGATCCTTTGATCCGATCACATATGGGCATTTAGACATCATTGAGCGCGCTGCTCAACAGTTTGATCATGTTGTAGTTGCGGTTCTTGAAAACAGAACTAAATCCAGCCTCTTTACGGTTCAAGAGCGCATTTCAATGATTGCTGAAGTGGTTGCCAAGTTCCCCAACGTCACCGTTGATTCGTGGAGCGGATTACTGGTGGATTACTGCAAGAGCAATTCGATCCAGGCGATCGTTAAGGGATTGCGCGCAGTTTCAGATTTTGACTATGAGTTACAGATGGCGCAGGTGAATTTGCAAGGCTCGGGAGTCGAAACCATGTTTATGGCTACAGCACCCACACATTCCTTTCTTTCCTCATCATTAGTAAAAGAGCTGGCCCATTACAACGGCGATGTCTCAACAATGGTCCCACCATCAATTAACGAAGCACTTAAGCTACGAATAGCGGGGAAGTAAAATGGATTCAGTTGAGAAGTTAACAGCAGCAATCACAATGGTCGAAGAAGCTCGTGGAGTCCCTTTGTCTGCAAGTTGCGTAGTTCATCGCGCTGAAATGCTTGAAGTTCTAGATGATGCTCGTGAAGCATTGCCTACCGATTTTGCTTCCGCTCAGAAAATTATTGAAACTCGCGATGCCATTATTGAAGAAGCGCGTGTTAGCGCCGAACAAATGATTGCAATCGCCCGTGAAGATGTTGCGCAGATGGTGGAGCAAACATCAATTGTTCAGATTGCACGCGATGAAGCGCGTAAAATTCTAGATGATGCTCGTGAAACAGCTGAGATCGAAAAGGCTGAGGTTGAGGAGTACATCGATGGGCGTCTAGCAACCCTCGAAGTAATTCTTAACAAGACTATGGATGCCGTTTCTCGAGGTCGAGATCGTTTGGCAGGCGCAAATGATAAGGATGTTTTATCTCAACTTGCAGATGAAAATTAGCCAACAGATAGTAGAGCATAGTAAATAGACATGAGTAAACAAGTAGATTCATTTCAGCTTAATACATATGAGTTACCTCGCCGGGCGGGCGAGATGAAAGAGTATGAGCTAGATATTGTTGTAAAAGAAAGATTTGGCGTCGATCTCATAGCGGTACCAGCTGGAGATTTGATTGAAATTGACGCTCGCCTGGAGTCGGTAACAGAGGGAATTTTGCTCAGTGCAGATGTGTATGCGGTAGCAAAGGGTGAATGCATCCGATGTTTGGACCCAGTAGAAATTGTCATTGATCGAAAGATTCAAGAGTTATATAACTACGAACCCACTAATGAGCGGGGCAAGAGAAAGAAAAAACAGGAAGAAACCCTTGAAGATTTAGAGATTGAGGATGAGCTCATGATGGATGGCGAGATCATGGATCTTGAAACGCCGATCCGTGATGCGGTCGTTCTCACCCTTCCGATCAACCCGCTCTGTTCTCACGATTGCCTTGGCCTGTGCCCTGAATGTGGGGGCAAATGGGCCGATCTGCCCGAGGATCACGCACACGAGACCATAGATGCCCGTTGGGCTGGCCTTGGAGGGCTCAACCTCGAAGATCCCGATTTCAAGATTTAGCCCTTTTGAGGGATACTTTCCCTCTGCAGCCACGCTGCTACTCAATGATTGAGAAGAGGTTAGAACAGTGCCAGTACCAAAGCGAAAAATGTCGCGTTCAAAGACGCGCTCACGACGTAGCCAGTGGAAAACTACTGCAGCCGCTCTTTCAACTTGTGGTCAATGCCAGCAACCAAAGTTGCAGCACACCGCTTGCCCAACTTGCGGTACTTACAACCGTCGTCAGGTAGTAGAGGTCTGATCTGAGCTCCATGCTCAGTGAGCAGCTGGGGGTAACACTCGATCCAGCTTTGCTTGAGTTGGCATTTACCCACCGATCATTTGCATATGAATCGGGAAGTCAAGAAACAAATGAACGCCTTGAATTTCTCGGTGATTCAGTTCTTGGATTAATTGTTACCGAAGAGCTGTACAAACGATATCCAGATTTTGATGAGAGTCGTTTATCTCCGTTGCGTTCGGGCGTTGTCAACATGCGCGCTTTGGCAGATATTGCACGAGGACTACAACTAGGTCAGTACATCCGCCTTGGAAAAGGTGAAGAGGTGACTAATGGTCGAGATAAAAACTCTTTATTAGCAGATGCTCTCGAAGCATTGATTGGCGCTATTTATTTGCAATTTGGTTTTGAACGTTGCACCGAGATCGTACGTACTTTAATTACCCCAACGATGGATTCAGCGGTGGCACGTGGTGCTGGACTTGATGGCAAGACTGCACTGCAAGAGTTGGCCGCCTCATTAGGCAAGGGAGCGCCGGAATACATTATTAGTGAAGAGGGCCCTGATCACGATAAGAACTTCACCGCGGTCGCGATGTTAGCTGGGCAAGCATTGAGCACCGGAACTGGAAAGAGTAAGCGAGAGGCTGAACAAGTTGCCGCACGCGCTGCTTATGAGGCTTTAAAAACCGCCAATCCGCAAGGCTAAATTCGCCAAAATCACGCTCGATAGGCGATAGGTTTACCGCGTGTATTTGAAGAGTATGACGCTTAAGGGCTTTAAGTCCTTTGCTTCGGCAACCACTCTTCGCCTCGAACCAGGCATCACCTGTGTGGTCGGCCCCAACGGTTCTGGTAAATCCAATGTTGTAGATGCCCTTACCTGGGTTATGGGTGAGCAGGGCGCAAAATCACTGCGTGGCGGCAAAATGGAAGATGTCATCTTTGCCGGAACTAGTGGGCGCGCACCACTTGGTCGTGCAGAAGTTTCACTCACAATTGATAACTCAGATGGTGCTCTACCTATTGAATACACCGAAGTCACTATTTCTAGAATTTTGTTTCGCAATGGACAAAGCGAGTACCAAATAAATGGTGAAGCCTCTCGATTGTTAGATATTCAAGAACTGCTCAGCGATTCGGGTATCGGCCGCGAAATGCATGTAATTGTCGGTCAGGGTCAGCTTGATGCGATCTTGATGGCAACACCTGAAGAGCGCAGAGGATTCATCGAAGAAGCTGCTGGTGTTCTTAAGCACCGTAAACGTAAAGAGAAGGCACTTCGTAAATTAGATTCAATGCAAGCAAACCTTGCACGTGTACAAGATTTAACAGTTGAATTACGTAGACAGTTACGTCCATTGGGTAAGCAAGCGGAGGTCGCTAAGAAAGCGGCAACAATCCAGGCAGATCTTCGCGATGCAAAGCTACGTCTCCTAGCCGATGATTTCATTTCAATGTCTAAAACTTTAGAGCTTGAAGTGGCAGATGAGAATGCATTACGCGAACGCAGAAATTTAGTTGAAAGTGAGCTTGAAGCGGTTAGAAATCGTGAAGAAGCCTTGGATGCACAAGCTGCATATGAAGGACCATTGCTTCTTGCAGCGCAGGAAACTTTCTACAACTTAAACTCATTGCGCGAGAAATTCCGCGGAACGCAAAGTTTGGCACAAGAGCGTTCACGTTTTCTCAATGAAGAAGCAGAGGAGGCGCGTACTTCAGGTCGCGATCCCGAAAGCTTGGATGCTGAGGCACGAACACTTCGAGCAGAAGAAAGTCAACTGCGCACAGATGTACTTTCTGCACAACAACAATTAGCGCAGGCGACAACGGCGCTTGCTCAAGCAGAGCTCGCCCTAAAGAGTGAAGAAGACACTATTGCAGCAGCTATGCGTGCCATTGCAGATGCCCGCGAAGGAACAGCCCGCCAAGAAGGACACATTAAATCTCTCAATGCTCGTCTAGAGGCGATCGCGGAGGAAATTGCGAGACTTATAAAGGCGCGCGATGAAGCTCAAGCACGTGTCGATCAAGCAAAGCGTGAGTACTCATCTCATGAGCTTGAAATTGCAAGCGCAGATTCAGGTGAACTGGGGCTGGATTCACAATATGAAAACTCGAAGTCAGCGCTAGATGGTGCAAAAGCTAAGCACTCTGATTTGATTGATGCAGAACGTGCGGCAGATCGTGAGCGTAACGCAGTTGAATCAAAGCTAGAAGCGATGAAGCTGACATCCCAAACGCGTGATGGGGCTTCAGCACTTCTTCGCGATTCTCGCGGAGTTTCAATCCTTGGAAGTATCGCCGGATTAATTGAAATTGATAATGGATGGGAAGCGGCAGCTGCAGCAGCCCTTGGTTCTCTCGCTGACGCGGTTGTGGTGAAGGATCTTTCATCAGCGGTTACCGCCTTGACTACTTTGCGCAATGAAAATCTTGGTCAAGCAGATGTATTGGTATTTGAGCCAGGGCAGGATGCAAACACAACAATTCCTTCAGGCTTAAATCCACTCTCTGCCCATATTCGTTCAACATCTATTGGTGAATTGATTACTTCGCTATTGTCTTCAACGGTCGTTGCTGAAAACGCCAATGCTGCTGAGACGATTTTAAGATCCCACCCTTCGGTTACTGTTGTGACCCGCGATGGAGATGTTGTTTCCCGTGATCGTGCACGTGGTGGATCAAAATCATCATCATCACTTATCGAAATCAAAGCATTAATTGATGGTCTTGAAACCAAATTGCAAGAGATTACACACAACTGTGATCGTCTTAAGTTTGAGATTTCCGCCGCCAGCACGGAGGTTGCGTCACGTCAGGCAGATTTCGACACAGCACTGTCAAAGCTCAATGAATCTGATGCTCGTATTGCTGCGTTAACTGAACAACTTGCAGTTTCTGGTCAAAATATGAAGTCTGCAATGGCAGAGGTTGAGCGGTTGAATACCTCGATTAACGAGGCAACTGCTGCAAAATCCCGTGATGAGGGTGAAATTGCAATTGCACTAACTCAACTCCAGCAACGAGGAGAAGTAATAGAGCCAGATCACTCTCGCACCGAGGCACTTCGTAACCAAGTTTCAGTCGCTCGTACATCTGAAGTGGAAGCGCGACTTGCAGTTCGCACAATTGAAGAACGCGTAGATTCAGTTGCAGCTCGCGCACTTGCCTTAGAACAGTCGGCTCAATCAGAGCGCGATGCTTCAGAGAGAGCGATTGTTCGACGTGGCGCACGAGCACGTGCTGCGGTTATCTCTCAGGCAGTCGCTGAAGCTGCATATGAAGTTTTGATTCACATTGAACGATCTATCGCCAAGGCTGCAACAGAGCGTGGTCGTTTAGAAGAGTCTCGTGCAGCTCGCGATGGAGAAACCTTGACCGTCCGCACACGGGGACGAGAGCTTGCTTCTCAACTTGAACAATTGACTTCAAGTGTTCATAAAGATGAGATCGCACGTGCTGAACAACGCTTGCGCATTGAAACTTTGGAAGCAAAGACTGTTGAAGAGTTTGGTCTTGATACCGCCACTTTGGTCAATGAGTATGGTCCCGATAAAGATGTTCCAACTTTCCACGAAACCGAAGATGGCGAAATCATCTCAACTGAGATGGTGCCATACCGCCGCGATCAGCAAGAAAAACGTCTGGCATCTGCAGAGCGCTCCTTAAACCTTCTCGGAAAGATTAACCCTCTGGCACTTGAAGAGTACACATCACTTGAAGAGCGGTTGAAGTTCTTGGCTGAGCAGTTAGAGGACTTAAAAAATACTAAGAAGGATCTCTTGGATATCGTTAAAGAGGTTGATGACCGAGTTCAATCGATTTTCATGGAAGCTTACGAAGAAACCGCTAAGCACTTCAAAGAGATATTTGCTCGACTATTTCCTGGTGGCGATGGTCGCTTAATTTTGACCGATCCAGACAATCCATTGACAACAGGAGTTGATGTTGAAGCGCGCCCACCAGGCAAGCGGGTCAAGCGACTTTCCTTACTTTCAGGTGGAGAAAAGTCTTTGACCGCGGTGGCAATGCTTGTTGCAATCTTCAAGGCACGCCCAAGTCCCTTCTATGTCCTTGATGAGGTTGAGGCGGCACTTGATGATGTCAACCTTGGTCGTTTGTTGGGTGTTCTCGAAGAGCTTCGCGAGAGCTCTCAGTTGATCATCATTACCCACCAAAAGCGCACCATGGAAATTGCAGATGCTTTGTATGGCGTGACAATGCGCGGTGATGGTGTAACTGAAGTTATCTCACAACGCTTGCGCGAATCTGACGCAAGCTAAGGTGTTGCACGATGGGTCTTTTTAGTAAGTTCATCGCCAAGATAAAGGGCACTAATGATTTTTCTCCAGCTGACTGGGCTGAACTTGAGCAGGAACTGCTTTCTTCTGATGTCGGACCACGTCTTACCCAAGAGTTTTTAGAGGCTGCCAAAAAGGTTAAGAGCGAGAACGCTGAAGAAGCCCTTGTTGAAATCATGACCAAAAACCTTTCCGCCAACTCTCACCAACCAATTTTTGGTGAAGGGACGACGACAATCATGGTTGTTGGAGTTAATGGAACCGGTAAAACAACATCAGTTGCAAAGTTAGCCTCGTATTACAAGCGAAATGGAAAAAGTGTTGTGCTGGCGGCGGGTGACACTTTTAGAGCAGCAGCTGTTGATCAGTTAAAAACATGGGGAGAGCGAATCGGAGTTGCTGTTATATCTGGAAAGGAAAATGGAGATCCGGCCTCAGTCGCCTTTGATGGAGCAAAGAACGCTCAAGACTCCAGAAGTGATATTTTCATTATCGATACCGCAGGTCGATTGCACAATAAAAGTGATTTGATGGCCGAGCTATCAAAGGTCAAGCGGGTGGTTGAAAAGGTTTCACCAATCAATGAAGTGCTTTTAGTAATTGATGCAACCACGGGACAAAATGGTTTACAACAAGCGAAGATATTTACTGAAAGTGTTGAAGTAACGGGGATTGTGTTAACTAAGTTAGATGGAAGCGCTAAGGGCGGGGTAGCTCTAGCTATCGAGGCTGAGCTTGGAATTCCAATTAAATGGGTCGGAACAGGGGAGTCCGAGGGGGATTTTGCTCCCTTTGAGGCTCATAGTTATATCAAGGGGCTGCTGGCGTAACCCAGATGTAACACAACACCGCTTTTTGTCACCAACCTGAAACCAAGTGAAACCTTCTTTGTAACTGGGGTTAGAGAGGGTTTGGCCATCTCAAAGGCGAGAAATTTTCTCGACACAAATTAGGTGGTTTTTCATGGAGGAAGCAGTTATCAATACAGGCGATACCGCTTGGATGTTAATTAGTACAGGTCTTGTTGTTCTTATGATTCCGGGACTTGCACTGTTTTATGGTGGCATGGTTCGTGTGAAGAGCGTTCTTAACATGATGATGATGTCATTTGGAGCTCTAGCAGTTGTCTTTGTTCTATGGATTGCATTTGGTTTCTCTATGGTCTTTGGAGACTCAGTTGGAGGAAAAGGATTAATTGGAGACATCGGTCAATTTACATTTTTGAACGGACTCGATAACTCAACGGCGTTAATCGGAACAATTCCGGCTGCGGTATTTATCGCTTTCCAAGGAATCTTTGCTGCGATCACCGTTGCCTTGATCTCTGGTTCGATTGCAGACCGTGCAAAGTTTGGCGCATGGATGGTCTTTGCAGGGATTTGGGCAACACTGGTGTACTTCCCAGTTGCTCACTGGGTATTTGCATTTGATGACTTTGTTGCAAAGACTGGTGGTTGGATTGCAAATGATCTTGGCGCGCTGGACTTTGCAGGTGGTACAGCGGTGCACATCAATGCAGGAGCAGCAGGTCTAGCACTTGCTCTTATTTTAGGAAAGCGTGTTGGTTTCGGAAAGATTCCAATGCGTCCGCATAGCTTGCCTTTGGTAATGCTAGGTGCTGCGCTTTTGTGGTTCGGCTGGTTTGGTTTCAACGCCGGTTCTGCGGTTGCTTCAAATGGAACAGCAGGTTTGGCACTTTTGAACACTATCGGAGCGACCACAGCTGCAGTACTTTCATGGTTACTCGTTGAAAAAGTTCGAGATGGTCATGCAACAAGCCTTGGCGCAGCATCAGGTGTCGTTGCAGGTTTGGTTGCAATTACTCCAGCGTGTGCCGCTGTTAACGCAAGTGGTGCCTTGATTATTGGTGCTGTGGCAGGTGCGCTCTGCGCGCTTTCTGTGGGTCTCAAGTTCAAGCTCGGGTATGACGACTCTCTTGATGTTGTTGCAGTTCACCTTGTTGGCGGAATAGTCGGAACAATCATGATCGGTTTTGTCGGCGTAGATGTTGGTCTATTCAACGGTGGTGGAACAGATCAGCTTGTTAAGCAGGCAATCGGTGCGGGTGCGGTTCTTGCCTACTCCTTTATCGCAACCTTAATCATTGGCAAGATTGTGGATCTGACAATCGGTTTCAGAATTACCAATGATCAAGAGCTTGCAGGCATTGACGTAGCGATTCATGCTGAACGTGCATACGAGCTAACTGACAACAGCCAGGGCAGCGTCCTTGGATTCTCAAAGGGGGCATAAATTATGAAACTCATTACAGCAATCTTGAAGCCATTCAAGTTAGAGGATGTAAAGAACGCCCTTCAAGGCGCAGGCATCACAGGCATGACAGTTTCTGAAGCGAGTGGATTTGGTCGTCAAGGTGGTCACACTGAGGTTTACCGCGGTGCTGAATACACAGTCGACTTGATTCCTAAGGTCCGTCTAGAAGTACTAGTCGATGACAAGGATGCAGATTCTGTAGTCGATGTCATTGTTAAGGCGGCTTCAACAGGTTCGATTGGTGATGGAAAGGTTTGGACAACACCAGTTGATCAGGTAATTCGCGTGCGTACAGGAGAGCGCGGCGTAGACGCCATCTAGACTTACTCCTATGAGTACCCGTGAGAGACGAGATCGATCGAACGAGAGCGATCGATTTCTATCTCAACTGTTTCACAAAGCTATCCAAGACCTTGGTGAAGCAGAACTGGGTAAGGAGATAGCACTCGCCGCGGTCGGAGGATACGGTCGCGGCGAGTTATCTCCCGGTTCAGATTTAGATATTTTATTTATTCACTCCGGAAGAGTTTCTTCGGAAAAGCTCAAAGCACTTGTCAACGAGGTGCTGTACCCATTGTGGGATACCAAGAGCGTGGATCATTCTGTAAGAACCCGTAGCGAAACCAGAGATGCGGCTACATCTGATTTACGGGTAGCGACGGGTTTATTAGACATTCGATTGATTTCGGGAAACGCCGATCTTGTTGCCAATGTTCAAAGTGATGCTTTGGAGCTATGGCGCAAAAATGCTAAAGAGAATTTGCAAAAGTTACACAAGAGTCTGCAGGAACGACACACACGCGCAGGCGAGTTAGCCTACTTATTAGAGCCAGATCTAAAAGAGGCACGCGGGGGTTTGCGAGACATTCAAGCGCTACGCGCAATCGCTCTATCTGGAATGGTAACTGTTCCGCTAGAGAAAATTAGTTGGGCTGAATCAACCTTAAACAATGTGCGCGAATCCCTACATATTGCCAGTGGTCGCGGAAAGGATCGCTTACTGTTTCAAGAGCAGGACAAGGTTGCAGAGCTTCTGAAGTACGCCGATGCAGATGCAATGATGGGAGATGTCGCACGTGCTGCGCGTTCTGTAGATTATCTGCTGGATTACACCTGGCACACACTTGAACATAAGGGCAAAGATGGACTGGGACGTATTCTTAAACGTCCTCGTGTTGCAACAGTTGCAAAAAATGTGAGCGCCTCAAATCGAGAGATCGTTATAGATACCTTTACCTCGTTCAATGAAGACCCAGTAGTTGGTTTAAGGGCTGCGGCAACAGCTGCGCAACTTGGCTTGCCTCTATCGCTTGATACCTGCACTGAATTGTCAGAAGCTCTTAAAAAAGGTGAAGGAGTGCTCAGTAATCCGTGGCCACGTGAAGCCCGTGAACTGTTAATCGCTTTGATCGGTGCAGGCGAAGCGATGGTAGGTATCTTTGAGATTTTAGATCAAGAGGAGATCATCTTTCATTGGATTCCCGAATGGATGAGCGTTAGATCTCTGCCACAGCGCAATGCGCTACACCGTCACACCGTTGATCGACATATGGTCGAAACCGCGGTTCATGCCGCCGCTTTAACTCGAAAAGTTCAGCGCCCCGACTTACTGTTGTTTGCCGCACTTTTTCACGATATCGGCAAAGGCACCCAAGAGGATCACTCAGAGCGTGGAGTTCGCTTGATCGAACCCATCGCCCAGCGCATTGGATTTGATGCAAAAGATATTGAAGTTCTGAAGAATTTAGTGCTGCATCATCTTTTATTGTCATCGACTGCAACTCGACGCGATCTTGATGACCCAGCAACAATTGCATCTGTTGTTTCAGTGATTCCCGATGTCAATACCTTAGAATTACTTCACGCTTTAAGTATCGCCGATGGCGAGGCAACAGGAAGTGCCGGATGGAGCGAGTGGAAAGCAACCCTGGTTAATGATTTAGTTCAAAGAGTAAAGCGGGCGATGGCAGGTGCTGAAGTTGCTCAACAACCAGAAGTCAGCCTAGAACAGATCGCACAAGCAGAAAAAGGCGTTCTAAGGGTTACCTTGGAAGAACATTCCAGTGGGTACGCTGTCGAAGTTATTTCCCCAGATAAGCCCGGCTTATTATCTATTGTTGCTGGTGTATTCAATATTTCTCGCTTGGATGTTAAATCCGCTCGTACAAAAACACTTGGAAATTCAGCGGTGATGTATTGGATCGTGACACCTGAACCACATGCACCAGAGATCACCGATACAAAGCTCCATGAATTAATCGCTGCAGCACTTGTTGACTCTAAAGATGTTGAGGAAAAACTCTTTGCACGGGCAGCTGCCTATGCGTCTATTCCTACAATTCCAGTTCCAGACCCTGAGGTAGAAATCTTTACCGATGCTGCAACTGATGCAACGGTTATCGAAGTCCGCAGTCATGACAGACCTGGACTGCTCTTTAGAATTGGTGCGGCAATCACACAATCAAAGATTGATATTCGATCAGCCATTGTTACTACCCTGGGCGCAGAGGCAATTGATACCTTGTATGTCACAGAATTAACGGGTGGACCACTTTCATCCGAGCGTGCCAATGAGGTCGCTTCGCATCTTAAGCAGGCCTTGAAGTAGTCTTCCCTCCTTATGTTTGAATCACTTACCTCGCGATTTAGTGGGGCTTTCTCCTCGCTACGCTCTAAGGGCAAGATATCTACCTCAGATATTGAATCAACCTGCCAAGAGATTCGTCAGGCACTACTTGAATCCGATGTAGCACTTTCCGTTGTGAAATCTCTTGATGCGCTTCCAACCCTGCAATCGGGAACCAATCAAGCTAACGCAATTTTTGAGATCGTTAATGCAAGCTTGATTGAAATTCTTGGGGGACAGGCGCGCAGAGTTCGTTTTGCTAAAAATCCTCCAACGGTGATCATGTTGGCAGGTTTGCAAGGTGCTGGTAAG
>JBEANK010000023.1:0-11140 GCA_041165485.1 Actinomycetota bacterium
GAAATAATTGTGTTGTTGAAAGTGCTCTTGATGAACGCCTTGCCAACTGCAATGTTCTTCTTCTCTTTCTTACGAAGCTTAACTTTGCCCTTAGCTGGAGCAGCAGTCTTTGATTTAGGAGCGGCCATTACTTAGTCACCTTCTTCTTACCTGCAATTGCCTTACGAGGTCCCTTACGTGTACGCGCATTTGTATGTGTGCGCTGACCACGAACAGGTAGTCCCTTGCGGTGACGAATACCTTGGTAGCTCTGGATTTCAACCTTGCGACGAATGTCGCCGGAAATTTCACGACGAAGGTCACCTTCGATTTTGAAGTTTGCTTCGATATATTCGCGAAGCTTTGCTAGATCTGCTTCCTGCAGATCCTTAACGCGAATGTCTGGACTGATGCCAGTTGCAGCTAAAGTTTTTTGAGAACGGGTAAGACCCATTCCAAAAATGTAAGTGAGTGCGATTTCCAAACGCTTTTCGCGTGGAAGATCGACACCGACGAGACGTGCCATGTATCTACCTATCTATATCTGGAGGTCCTCCACCTTGCTGTTCTCTGGCCTACCAGTCCAAAGGTCTTCAACAATTTCCTGTTGAAGTCGCAAGATGCGTTTTGTTTTCGCTAATTAACCCTGACGTTGCTTGTGACGTAGGTTTTCGCAAATCACCATGACGCGACCCTTGCGGCGAATGACTTTGCACTTATCGCAAATCTTCTTAACGCTTGGATTAACCTTCATGACTATTGCTCCCCTAGTTACTTATAACGATAAATAATTCGACCCTTTGTTAGGTCGTACGGACTCATTTCAACGATCACACGATCGGCAGGAAGAATACGAATGTAGTTCTTTCGCATCTTGCCGCTAATGTGAGCGAGGACTTTATGTCCGTTAGTTAGCTCCACACGAAACATCGCGTTGGGTAAAGCTTCAGCAACGGTGCCTTCCATCTCGATGGCGCCATCTTTTTTAGCCAAGCTGTACCTACATTTCTGTTTAAGCGTGAAACAAGCGAACTCGTAGTTTAGGGCTCAGGCTCAAATAAGGGAAATCCGCCCAAAGAACTACATGCTTGTAATTCAGGCCACAGATCAGTTGCGTTTTACGCTGAAAATCGAGCTGCCCAGCAAGACCGCCAAGCCGATAAAGACCGCTCCTGCCCCAGATGCGGCAGCCAGAGCACCAGCCGTTGCAGGCACGAGGAATTGGCCAAATCGATTGCCCATCAACCGAGCAGATACTGCCAGGGCACGTTCACTACTTTCGGTTTTTTGAGAGACAAGAGACATCGTTAATGGTTGTCCAACACCTAGAGAAAAACCTGCAATAAAGACAACAACTCCTAGTGAAATCGGTGTGTGGGTAAATGCCATCGCTGCACAACAAACTGTCGAAATTATCGTGCTCCACCACAGTAATTGAAATGTAGAAAAGCGCTGACTTAAGCGCCCCAAGAAGAAACGGGAAAGCATTGTGGTTCCGGCTCGTATCGCCAGAATCGCACCGATTGCATAAGGAGAGAAGTTGTTTTCAGTACCAAATAATGGCAAGAACACAACCAATACATCTGCCGCAGAGGAAATTGCTAGTGAGATATAGATGGCGGCCATAATTCCTGGACGCTTCACCAAGTTAACCGCGGCTTTAAATGTTCCCTCTGAATTCTCTTTGGCTTCAACTGTTGGTCTTTCGTTGCGCCATTTAATAACTGGAACTAGAGCGATAATTGTTAGAGCGACTCCCAGTAAGAATGCACTTGAAGTTGACTTAGGCAGAGTTCCATTAGATCCCGCAACAATTGTCGCAATAATTGGCCCCAACATGTGGCCAACAGATGCACTGAAAGTATAGAAACCAAAGTATCTGTCATAACTTGCTCGCGGTGCACGCAGTGCAACCATTGACTGTCCACCGACCATGCAGGCTAAATGGGCAAGACCAGCTGCAGCTGTCGCGATACCAAGAGTTACAAGATTGTTTGCAAAAATTAAGGCACCGGATGTCGCCATCATCGCCAGAGTTCCATAGATAATGAATTTGGCTTCGCCCAACTTGCCAACCCAAGAACCAAATTGCAGGGCAAGTAAAACAGGAAACAAGGCATACAGAGCGGCGATTAGACCGATCTGAGCGCTGTTGCCATCCAACTCAATTGCTCGATATGTGATCATCGGGCGAAGAACATAGATTGTTGCTTGGGTTAGCGTCGATGAAACCAAGAGCGGCTTAGCCCATGGAAGTAATTTTTCTGCAGCCATTTACTTCTTTACTGCAAAGGTCTTTTTAAAATTCCAAACAAGTGGACCAATAATCACAATAATCAAGATTCCGTAGATGACTTTAGGGAAAGTGCCGGCAACCAAGATTCCCCAGTCTCCTTGGCTGATCTGCAACGCCCTCTTGAAGTAAAGCTCTGACAGTGGTCCAAGGATCGCCCCGATGATCAAAGGAGTGATAGGGACTCCGAACCTGCGGAATAAGAATCCAATTACTCCGACTACCAATGCAACCTGCAGATCGAAGGTTGAATTATTAAGTGCATAAGCTCCCAATAATGCAAAGGTTGTAATTCCTGCGTACAAATAGTGTGTTGGAATTTTAAGTAGCAGAACCCAAAAGCGAATCAAAGGAAGGTTGAGAACTAATAAAAGGAAGTTTCCAACAAATAGTGATGCAATCAAGCCCCACACAATTTCAGGATTTGTCTGGAAAAGCATGGGACCTGGTTGAATGTTGAAAGATTGAAATGCAACTAGAACCACGGCTGCTGTTGCTGATGTTGGTAAACCTAAGGCAAGCATTGGAACCAAAACACCTGCAGCGTTTGCGTTGTTTGCTGCTTCTGGTCCTGCAACACCTTCAATCGCGCCTTTACCAAACTCATCCTTGTTCTTTGAAAGAGCTTTCTCTACACCATATGACAAAAAGGTCGGAACTTCGGAGCCGCCTGCCGGTATTACACCTAATGGAAAACCGATTGCGGTGCCACGAAGCCATGGTTTCCATGAACGCTTGAAATCAGTTCTGGTCATCCATGCTTTTCCATTCATCTGCAAAACTGATGCTTGGATCATTGTGTGACGACTAGCTAGATACAAAGTTTCACCCAGTGCGAAGATCGCAACAATTACAGTGACTGTTTCAATTCCATCAATCGCGTTCAAATTTCCAAAGGTCAGACGTAACGCTCCAGATTGAAGATCTGCACCAATTAAACCAATGACAAGACCCATTGAAAGTGCGATCAAACCTCGAATTCGTGAGGTTCCAAGCAGAGTCCCAACTGTGGCAAAGGCCAAAATAATCAGCGATAGGTAACCCGCAGGCTGAATTGTGAGAGCAAACTCAGCTAATACCGGTGCTCCAAAGGCAAGCAAAATAGTCGCAATTGTGCCCGCTACAAATGAGCCAATAGCTGCAGTTGCAAGGGCTGCCCCGGCTCGACCAGCTCTAGCCATCTTGTTGCCTTCAAGTGCGGTGATTACTGATCCGCTTTCACCCGGCGTATTTAACAGAATAGATGTTGTCGATCCGCCATACATGGCACCGTAGAAAATAGCTGCAAACATAATTAATGCAGAGGTTGGATTGACAGTCAAAGTGATTGGTAGCAATAAACCGATTGCAAGTGCTGGGCCAATTCCAGGGAGCACTCCAACAAGTGTTCCTAAAAATGTTCCCAAAAGACCAAACATCAAATTTGTTGGTGTGAAGACGGTTTGGAAGCCATCTAATAACATCGCGAAATTGTTGCCCATTATTTTAGGATCCCTTCAAAAAAGCCTGAAGGTAAATTAATATTTAGACCCTTACTAAATGAGAAGTAGACAATAAATGCAAAAACAAAACTAATCATTAAATCCTTGAGGATTCTGCGAGATCCAAAGGCGTAGGCAACTCCCCAAAAACATACTGTCGCGGCAATTACATATCCGACGATCTCAAGCAAAATAACATGCATACCAATGGCAACAGCAACTATCGCCATTCTCTTAAAATTCAAAGGTGTATAAGGATCTCCCGGTTCATCACCATCTGGAGTTCCATGATTTCCACGAAGTACATCAAACATCAGTCCGAGACCCACCAAAGCAGCAAAAGTTGCGACCATATAAGGAAAGGTTTGCGGACTAACAATTGAGTTGTCCTGCGGAATTTCCATACGTGAGGTATCCCAGGCAACAAAAACTCCAAGCAGGAAGAAGGAGCCGGCAAATGCCAGCTCCCCCTTTCCATGCTTAGAGAGTTTGTTGAGAATCAAATTAGATTCCAAGACCCTTCATGACCTTATTGATTTCTGGAATGTGCTTTTCAAGGAATGACTTGAAAGCTGTTCCAGCTGCGAACTCGTTGTCCCAGTTGTTCTTCTTGAGCTGTTCCTTCCATGAAGGTGAGACATGCATGATGTCGATAACCTTAATGAAGTTTAGGTAATCAGCCTTTGAGATATCAGCTGGAGCCATGATTCCGCGCCAGTTTCCGTACACAAGGTCGTAACCCTGTTGTACAAATGTCTTGCCCTTGAAACCAGCAAGTGGCTTCGCAGATGAAACACCAAGTACGCGCAGCTTGCCTGAAGAGACAAATGCGTTGAACTCAGATGATCCTGAGATACCAACCTGTGTAGATCCACTGAGAACAGAGGTAATAACTTCTGGTCCGCCTGAGAACACAACGTAGTTCAACTTAGTTGGATCGATATCTGCAGTTTGTGCAAGAAGACCAATCACCTGGTGATCGATTCCACCTTTGCTACCGCCAGCAATTGCAACGCTGTTTGGCTTAGCCTTTAGATCATCCATTAGTTGCTTTAGTGTGCGGTACTTAGAGGAGGCTGGAACAACAATCGCATCGTATTCACGCATAACTTTAGCGATTGGAGTTGAAGCGAGAAGGTTAAGTGGTGACTTGTTTGAGTAAAGTCCACCGGTCATAGCAATACCAGTAATCAATGCAGACTCTGGCTTGCCCTTGATCTCTTGGAATGCACCAAGTCCGACAGAACCACCAGCGCCTGGCTTAAATGTTGATGTGTACTCACCAAGCAAACCTTCAGCCTTTAGTGTGTCGCTAACTGCATTACTTGTAAGTGAATAACCACCTGGGTTTGCTGGAACTGTCCAGTCAATCTTGTTGAGTGGCTTAACATCCTTGTACCACCACTTATTCATACCTTTGTATGAACCGGTAGTTACAACGAGACATGTTAAATCTGAACCATCAACACCACGGCCCTTAGCAACTTTGCCGACAGATGCCTGGGTGCAGTCATCTCCCACAGTTGCCTTAGCCGCTGGTTTAACCGCAGCGTTAGCTGGAAGTGTTGTGCTTGCTAATACAGCAACTGCAGTTGCCGCAACAGCCAAGCGAATTAAAGAGTATTTTCTCATCGATGAGTTCTCCGTAGTTAATGCCCCCGAGGGTGAGGGATAGAGAGAAAGTACCGCTTACAAGGGCTGGATGAAAGAGTTTTTAATCTCGAAAAGGTAACAAAATGTCTTTATTTACAGCAGGTTTGATACCTCAACGCCCAGCCGGGTAAGTGCATCCTTCCCGCCATCGAAGGCGGTTAATACAAATGGTTTACCATCAGGCAGAATCGCATATGTATGTTCGAAGTGAGATCCTCGTGATTTATCTGCAGAGACAACGGTCCAATCATCGCCTAGAACCTTAGTGCGGGCTGAGCCACGAGTAATCATCGGTTCAATCGCTAAAACAAAGCCAGGAACAATTTCAGGACCGTTACCCGCTTTACCAAAGTTAAGTACATGCGGCTCTTGATGCATCTCAGTACCGATGCCATGCCCACCGTACTCTTGCAAAATTCCATATCTACCTTGCGAGATTGTGTACTGCTCGATGGCATAACCAATATCGGAAACTCTTGCACCATTCTTTCCAGCTGCAATTCCGCGCCACATCGACTCTTCACAGACATCCATCATCTTTTGATCCTCGGGATCAATCGTGCCGATGCCAATAGAGAAAGCTGCATCTCCATGCCAACCATCAACGATGGCACCGCAATCAACTGAAACAACATCACCATCATTGATGATTCGATCACCAGGGATGCCGTGGACAATTTCATCGTTGATAGAAACGCAGATTGTTGCTGGGAAACCGTGATAACCCTTGAAGTTTGAGGTTGCACCATTGCGTTTGATAACCGCCTCAGCAATTGTGTCTAATGCATTTGTTGTCATGCCCGGCTTGATAGCCTCACGAATTGCTTTGTGAATCTCTGCAACAACTAAACCTGCACGACGCATTGTTTTTAGTTGATCAAGGGTTTTTACCTGAATTGCCATGAGTGAAAACTTACTGTGCTACACGGCTTAGAGCTGAGATTGCACTAGCGGTAATGTCCTCAACACTTCCTGCTGCACTAACTGAGATAAGTAATCCCTCGTTGCGATAGAAAGAGATGATTGGAGCGGTCTGCTCTGCATAGACCTCAAGGCGTCGAGTAATCACTTCAGCCTTGTCATCTTCACGCTGATAAACCTCGCCACCACATGTTGGGCACTTATCGACGCCAACTGATGGTGCACCACAATCGCGGCAAGTGCGACGTGATGAAAGCCGAGCGATAATTTCCTCATCTGCAAGTGAAAACTCTAGAACTGCATGAAGTGGTGTCTTCTTATCGGCCAGAATTGCACGTAGAACTTCTGCTTGTGCAACATTTCGTGGAAAACCATCAAGCAAAAATCCATTTGCAACATCTTCATGAGTTAAACGATCTTTAACCATTTCATTGGTTACTGAATCCGGAACTAGCTCTCCGCGATCCATGAAACCCTTTGCCTGGTTTCCAAGATCAGTTCCAGCCTTCAAATTGGCGCGAAAAATATCTCCAGTTGAGATGTGTGGAATTGAAAAGTGCGCAGCTAGGAATTGTGCTTGTGTTCCCTTGCCTGCACCTGGTGGACCTACCAGGACTAAACGCATTACTTCAGGAATCCCTCGTATGAACGTTGTTGTAGCTGAGATTCAATCTGCTTTGCGGTATCCAAACCAACACCAACAACAATCAAGATCGCAGTTCCACCAAATGGGAAGTTCTGTGTAGCTCCAAAGAGCACAAGTGCTCCAATTGGAATAACAGCGACTAATGCTAGGTAGAGAGATCCTGGAGCTGTGATGCGTGAAAGTACATACTGCAAGTACTCAGATGTTGGCTTTCCGGCACGGATACCAGGAACGAATCCACCGTACTTCTTCATGTTATCTGCAACCTCATCTGGGTTGAAGGTAATTGCAACGTAGAAGTAAGTAAAGAAAATGATAAGCGCTGCGTAAGTAACCACGTAAATGATGTTGTCACCATTGACGAAGTTACGGCTAATCCATACCGCCCATGCAGCCTGGCTGTTTGTAAAGTTCACAATCAGTGAAGGGATGTAGAGCAATGATGAAGCGAAAATTACTGGGATAACACCAGCCTGGTTAACCTTGATTGGAATGTAGGTGCTGGTTCCGCCGTATGCCTGACGTCCAACCATGCGCTTGGCATACTGAACTGGGATACGACGTTGAGCCTGCTCAACAAAGACAACCGCGGCTACAACCAGCACACCCACCAACATCACGAAGATGAAAGCAAAGAGACCCTTTTGTAACTTGATTGACCATAGCTGGCTTGGGAAACCTGCAGCGATAGATGTAAAGATCAAGATTGACATACCGTTACCAACACCACGATCGGTAATTAGCTCACCAAGCCACATAACAACAGATGTACCAGCGGTCATAACAACAATCATTGTGACAATGCGCTGCCATGAAGTGTCAGGGATGATTGCAAGAGAACATCCTGAAATCAGGCGTCCTGGTGTACGTGCAACTGCAACCAAACCTGTTGACTGCAAGATTGCCAAACCAATTGTTAGGTAACGTGTGTATTGAGTTAACTTTGCATTTCCTGATTGTCCTTCAGCCTTAAGTGCTTCGAAACGAGGAATGACAACAGTCAACAACTGCACAATGATCGATGCGGTGATGTAAGGCATGATTCCCAAAGCAAAGACAGAGAGCTGAATAAGCGCTCCACCGCTGAATAGGTTAATCAAGCCAAACAATCCACCAGTTTCTGCCGTCTTCAAACACTCTTTTACATTTGTGTATGAAACGCCAGGTGTTGGAACAACTGAACCAAAACGGAACAGAGCCATGATTGAGAGAGTGAAGAAGATCTTCTTTCGTAGATCTGGTGTCTTAAAAGCCATACCGAATGCTGAAAGCATTGATCTTCTCCTCTGTCTCTTCTATCTAAAGATGTTCGCTAATTAGAGAACGCTTGTTGTGCCGCCGGCTGCAGTGATCTTGTCTACAGCAGATGATGAGAAAGCGTGTGCAGTAACACTCACCTTGACATCGATTTCGCCGTTTCCAAGCACCTTCACAGGCAAGCTATCGCGTACTGCACCCTTTGCAATGAGATCTGCAACAGTTACATCGCCACCCTTAGGGAATAGCGCGTTAATTGTTGAAACATTCACCGCCTGGTACTCAATACGTGCTGGGTTCTTAAATCCGCGAAGCTTTGGCAAGCGCATTACGAGAGGTAGCTGACCACCCTCGAAACCTGCACGAACTGTGTTACGAGCGCGTGTTCCCTTACCACCGCGACCTGCGGTCTTACCCTTTGATGCTTCACCACGACCCTTACGAGTCTTAGCTTTCTTAGCACCTGGAGCTGGACGAAGATGATGAAGTTTTAATGTCATCTTTATTCGACCTCCTCAACCTTAATCAGGTGGCGAACGGCGTAAACCATGCCACGAATTTCTGGACGATCTTCTTTAACAACAACATCGTTAATGCGCTTTAGGCCCAATGAACGAAGAGTGTCGCGCTGCTCAGGCTTGTTTCCAACCTTCGAGCGAATCTGAGTTACTTTCAAACGTGGCATTAGGCACCTACCGTGATCTGTGAAGCGCGGATAATTGCTGCAGGTGCAACATCTTCCAATGGACGACCACGTCGCGCAGCAATTTGTGCTGGGCTTTCTAGCATCTTCAATGCAGCAACGGTTGCATGAACCATGTTGATTGCATTGTTAGATCCGAGTGACTTAGTCAATACATCTGTGATGCCTGCACACTCAAGAACTGCACGCACTGGACCACCGGCGATAACTCCGGTACCTGGGCTAGCTGGACGTAGAAGAACTACACCCGCTGCAGTTTCACCTTGTACTGGGTGAGGAACTGTTCCTTGAACACGTGGAACTGTGAAGAATGACTTCTTCGCCTCTTCCACTGCCTTAGCAATCGCCGCTGGAACTTCCTTAGACTTTCCGTAACCAATACCGACCTGACCGTTACCGTCTCCGACAACTACAAGTGCGGTGAATGAGAAACGACGTCCACCCTTTACAACCTTAGATACGCGGTTGATAAATACAACGCGCTCCATGAATGGATTCTTTTCTTTTTCGCGATCATCACGACGTTCGCGACGCTCTGGGCGTCCCTTACCTCGCTCGTTACCTGCTGTTGCTGGCGCAGTAGTTGGATTAGTAGACATTAGAACTCCAATCCGTTCTCTCGTGCACTGTCAGCTACAGCTGCAATACGACCGTGGTACTTATTTCCTGCACGATCGAAGACGACAGATGAAACTCCAGCAGCCTTAGCACGTGATGCGATCAATGCACCAACAGCCTTTGACTTTGCAGTCTTGTCGCCCTTATCGGCACGAAGATCAGTTTCCATTGTGGATGCGTAGGCAAGTGTTTTGCCCTGTGTGTCATCAATAACCTGTACAAACAAGTGACGTGATGAGCGAGAAACGACTAAACGTGGACGAGATGCTGTTCCAGAAACCTTCTTGCGAACGCGGAAAGCACGACGGGCACGGGCGTTTGTTGCCGAACCTTTGCGGACCTTTACACCAATAGCCATTACTTCTTACCTGTCTTTCCTTGCTTACGGCGAACAACTTCACCTGAGAGACGCAAGCCCTTACCCTTGTAAGGATCAGCCTTGCGAAGCTTCTTTACCTTTGCAGCAACTTCGCCAACCAACTGCTTATCAATTCCCGAGATGTGGAACTTTGTTGGTGACTCAACCTTGAAGGTGATTCCTTCAGGTGCTGGGAATTGGATGTTGTGGCTGTAACCAAGTTGGAACTCGAGGTCCTTACCCTTTTCAGCTACACGGTAACCAACACCGACGATTTCAATAGTTAATGTGTAACCGTTAGTTACGCCCTCGACCATGTTCGCAACTAGTGTGCGAGATAGACCGTGAAGTGAACGTGTTACGCGCTCCTCGTTTGGACGAGCAACGGTGATAACACCAGCTTCTTGGGAAACTTGAATTGGCTCAGCAACGTTTAGTGAAAGAGTTCCCTTAGGGCCTTTCACTGCAACATTCTGTCCAGCGATTGTTACTTCTACGCCGCTTGGTACGGCGATAGGCATGCGACCAATACGTGACATTAGATGATCACCATACGTAGGCGAGAACTTCTCCGCCTACGCCCTGCTTATTGGCCTGCTTATCAGTAAGCAATCCAGATGAAGTTGAAATAATCGCAACGCCTAATCCACCAAGTACCTTAGGTAGTGATGTTGACTTTGCGTACACGCGAAGTCCTGGCTTGCTAACGCGACGCAAACCCGCGATTGAACGCTCACGGTTTGCACCAAACTTGAGGTCAAGAACAAGGTTCTTACCTACTCCATTGTCTGAATCTTCAACACGGTATCCCGCGATGTATCCCTCTTGCTGAAGGATCGCAGCGATACGTACCTTGACCGATGATGACGGCATTGAAACCGAATCATGGTAGGCAGAGTTCGCGTTGCGCAGACGTGTCAACATGTCTGCGATCGGATCTGTCATTGTCATACGTGGCCTCGTGGCCTTTCTCGAACTGGTTTCTTTCTACAGACCTTGTTCGTTGTAGTTATTTGGATAGGTTGGTTGGAAACTTATTTCTTTGGATTACCAAGAAGCCTTGGTGATACCAGGTAGCTCACCACGGTGAGCCATTTCGCGGAAGCACACACGGCAGATGCCAAACTTCTGATAAACAGAGTGTGGACGTCCGCAACGCTGGCAACGTGTATAGCCGCGAACCTTGAACTTAGGCTTGCGAGCTGCCTTTACCTTGAGCGATGTCTTTGCC
>JBEANK010000024.1:0-12048 GCA_041165485.1 Actinomycetota bacterium
GTTGCATATGTCGAGAACTTGTAACCCTTTGTGTAGTCAAACTTCTCAACGGCACGGATCAGACCCAAGTTACCTTCCTGGATCAAGTCCAAGAACAACATGCCGCGACCGGTATAACGCTTTGCTAAAGAAACTACCAAACGAAGGTTTGCTTCAAGTAGGTGATTCTTGGCGCGCTTTCCATCTTCAACAAGCCATTCAAGTTCGCGCTTGTACTTCTTATCTAACTTCTTTTCATGCTTTAACTTCTCTTCAGCAAAAAGACCAACTTCTACACGTGTTGCAAGCTCTACCTCAAGCTCTGCATTAAGCAGCGCTACGCGGCCGATCTGCTTCAAATAATCCTTAACTGGGTCAGCTGTTGCTCCAGCGGTCATAACTGTCTGAGCTGGTGCATCATCCTCTTCAGATGCCTTCAAGGTAAAGGCATTTTCCTCATTACCTAAATTTGCATCCTCAGCTGCAAGATCTACAACACGTGGTTGATTTCCCTTTTCCTCTTCTTCGTTGTCAATTATTTCGACAACTTCCTTAATCAAGGTTTCTACATCTTCAAGTTCAACCTCTTCAAGTTCAACCTCTTCGCCATCGATCTTTGTGACGATTGCCTTGCCGGTTTTTGTGTCAACCTTTGGAGCGGCAACTGGTTTGATCGCTTCCGGCTTTGGAGCAATAAGTTCGTATTCAGCCTTCTTAAGAATACGTGAGGGAGAACCGAGTCCACTCTTGCGTAGCTTTTCAATTAATAGTGGAACCTCTGTTGCGAGCGCACGTGCCTCATCAACTAAATCTTTGTCAACCTTCTTGGGAATTCGATTAATAGATGTGACGCCTCGTGCATCAAGCTCTGCAAGTACCTCATTTTGACGAAGCACCGCATTCTTTGCATCAACAATCTGCTGCACATCCTTGGCGGTTAAATCCTTCTTTAACTCAATCTTCTTTACAGGTGCAGCCTTTTTGACAGGTGCTGCTGCCTTTTTCGCAGGAGTAGCTTTTTTCGCAGCCGCCTTCTTAACAGGTGCTGCCTTTTTAACCGCTGCTTTTTTCGCGGGTGCTGCCTTTTTCGCAGGTGCGGCCTTTTTTACAACAGCTTTCTTTGCTGGTGCTTCTTTCTTCGCTGAAGTTTTTGCCTTCACCTTGTTTTTGAGCGCACTAAATACAGCCACAATTGTCCTTTGATTTATTTCAGCGAAGCCGCTGAAGCGATGGCTATATTATAATTTGTCCACAGGGGTAAATGCACATCCAAAAGGCCTATTTGGCTGCACATCCAAAAGGCCTATTTGGCGAGATTTAACGCCTCTCTGATCACATTTCCCACACTCTCAACCTCAACTAGAAAGCCATCATGTCCAAATGGGCTTGAAATCGTGACCAATGGCGCTGCAGCAGGGGCTAATTCAGCGATCTCAGCCTGAAGGCGGACTGGAAATAGGCGATCGGTATCAATAGAGACGGCAACAACCGGCACTTTGATGGTGGCCAGAGCTGCGGCAACTCCCCCTCGATCGCGACCAATATCGTGGCTATTCATCGCCTCAGTCAGGGCGATGTAGGTATTGGCATCAAACCGTTTAGCTAACTTGTAGGCCTGATGATCTAGATATGACTCAACGGCGTAACGACCGGTGTCATCTCCCTGCATCTGGCGGCCAAAGCGGATATCCATCTCTGCCTCTGTTCTATAGGTCAGATGTGCAATCCGTCGTGCAATTCCCATTCCCTCATCGGGACCAAACTCTTGCTCGTAGTAATCGCCCTTGTTGAAATATGGATCAGATTTAATGGCACGAATTTGAATAGATGCTGTTCCGATTTGATCACCGGTAGCAACAGCTGAAGATCCAATGGTGCAGATCGCACCAACACGATCTGGAAGTTGCACCGCCCATTCCAGCGCACGCATTCCACCAAGTGATGGACCTACTGCAAGTTTGTACTTTTCAATGCCAATGGCATCTGTAAATGCGATCTCAGCGTTGACCATGTCTCGAATCGTCAACGCAGGAAAACGTGAGCCCCATCTTTTGCCATCAGGTGCAATTGATGATGGACCTGTTGACCCCTGACAACCGCCGATGACATTGGGGCACACCACAAAGTATTGATCGGTATCAAAAGGTAATCCTGGACCCACCATAGATGGCCACCAGCCAGGAACATCGGACCAGCCGGTCATCGCATGGTTTACTAAAATCGCATTATCTTTTGCCGCGTTTAATTGGCCCCACGTTTGATAAGCGATTGTTACATCGGGAAGTGTTTCCCCATTTTCAAGAAGGAGAAATCCGATCTTGATGAACTTACGTTCACCCGGATCATGTGTTTCGAGCCATGCACCTGTTGCCGTCAATTGAAATCCTTCACCTGCGCTTGTCGCCTCAGCGACCTGTTCGTCACCCGGAGCACCCCGCCGCGGTGGAGGGTTGCCGCCTACTAAGCCGGGGCTAGTACGTAGGACTCGTGAACGGTGTAATTCTAGCGACTAGGAGTCAAAAATCCCAGCGGTCACCTTGGGGTGGAGCTCTACCCGCATCGCAGCAAATGCAGCAGCGGGCCAGCCTGAACCAAAGACCCTGCGCAACAAAATAGTTAATGAATACCGTGGATCATCTTCTGTTGCTCGATCTAATGCGCGGTAGGCAAGTTCGCTATCCCCTCGCTCATAGGCCAAGGTCGCAAATAAACACGCAACTGGTGCAACAAAACCTGTCGGTGCAACCCGCAACAAGTACAACCACATATTCCAATAGATATCAAAACTCTTGGCGTTATGGCTTCCTAATGCAAAATCCCGAACCTGAATATCCATTAAACGCCCTATCACCTGCGAGACAAGTTCGACATCGCATTGATACCCACGATCTGCAAACTGCATCGATAGATCAATAACTGCGGTTGCGCCATCTCGTTGCAAAAGATTGAGGTCATCCTTGTCTGGAGGCAAGGCAAAGGAATTTACACTTTCGATGAACTCAGGATCTGATGAAAGTGGAAGTGATGTGATGCTGACATACATATTTTCAGTGGTCATTGGATTTATCCTTTGTGTGCAGTGAAGTGGGTGGGGGCTTGTACAACAGTTACTTGAGCGATTGAAATCTTTTTTACGGTGCCAGTTACTGCACGCACCTGTGCGTTATGGGTGTAGCTGCCATTCCAGGTAGTTAGCAGTGAAACCACATAAGTACCGGGGCGTGAGTAAGTGTGTTTGATCGTGCCCGTTGGATATGGCCCGCCATTTTCTGTTGTTGAGTAAAAGGAGCCATCGCCAAAGCTCCAGGTAAAAGATGGTCTTAAAGTGACATCAACTATCTCGCCAATGATGTCCACCCGAGTTTGAAACAGTGAAGGCAGGTCACACCAGAAATAAACCGGCACATTGACCAGCGGCTCAAATTCAGGTTGATAAGCAACACCTGCCGTTGGAACTAGCTTGGTTAAACGATCACTGAGATTTACCTGCGTTGTCACCTTTTTAATCCGTGGCTTATAGCTGCGCTTTATTACAGGTTTTTTAATGGTTGGTTTAACCACCGCTGGTGGAAAGAACAAAGGTCTGGCAGATGGTTTTGGTGTGGGTTTGACCGTTGCTTTCTTAGGTGCCTGACTGATGCTCTTTTTACTGGTTGTGTTGCCTTTGCGGGCTTCGATGATTATTTGATTGTTGTCTGTGTAGACATTGATACAGGCTTTTTCTGCGCACTCAGCTGCCAGGGCAGGTGTGGGAAGTGCGAAAACAAGTGCGAAAATCACAATGAGAGCGACCATGTGCGGCACCATAAATTGCCGCACAGACGGCGGAGCTAACTACTGCGCGAACTGTGGATAGTTGTGACAGGCTACGAACATGGCAGCGCGCGATGGTGATGGTTGGGTGGAATGCGCCTGCGGAAATAAGCACTGGGGCCTCAATGGTGCGGCAGGAATAATGATTGTGCGCGAGCACCAAATTCTCTTGCAACACCGAGCACCATGGGTTCATAACGGTGACACCTGGGGAATTCCAGGTGGTGCACGTGATTCACATGAGACAACTATTGAGGGTGCTTTTCGGGAAGCGGTTGAAGAAACTGGAATTGATACTGATTTACTAACACCTTTACATACCTTTGTTGATGATCATGGTGATTGGAAGTATGAAACCGTTATCGCCCAAGCCGCAGATGGATTAGTTGCTCATGAAGTCAACGATGAATCCCACGAGGTTCGTTGGGTTGATATCCATAAGGTTGATCAGTTGCCTTTACATCCCAGCTTTGCAAAATCCTGGCCGGCATTAATGGAACTGCTTAATAACCTTATCGGCCCACGTTAACTCAGTTTCAGTGCTGTGTGCGACGACGACAACTGTGGTTCCGGCTTCTGCCAATTGTTGTAGCAAGGCAATGATCTTTCGGCGGCTATAAATATCTTGCGCAGCCAATGGTTCATCCAGTAATAAGACTGGAGTCTTCTGTGCAATGGCTTGTGCGATGGCTACACGTTGTGATTCTCCGCCGGACAAAGTTGTAACCAGGCGATCCGCAATTTCAGTAAGGCCTAAAGCCTGTAGAACATCAGCTGAAGGCCCACCCATTTCGACAATTTCACGCACCGTAAATCCCAAGGTAAAGCTTTGATTTTGAACCGCCATTGAACGTATTGAAGCTAAGGTGCTGGCAGGGGTCAATATTGGATGCATTTCATCAATAGTGATCGTTCCCTTATCAGGTGCGATATCCCCCGCAATCGCTGCAAGCAAGGTTGATTTACCACAGCCATTGGGCCCAACGATAACGGTGATAGATCCGGCCGGGATTTGTTCAGAGTAATCATAAATAATTTCGCGACCATCACGAACAATGGTGATCTCATCAATTGTAATCATTGAGTTCTCCATACATTGTTTTTGAATGCGACAAGTGCGATCAATACTGGTGCGCCAAGCAAAGCGGTGGCAAGCCCGATCGGAAGTTCATTGGGCTGGGCAATGGTTCGAGACAAGGTATCTGCCACAACAACAATTAAGCCCCCGATGATTGCGCTGTGTGCCACCAACCGGCGATGAGATGGACCATAAATAAACCGAGCGATATGTGGCGCAGCTAAACCAATAAAGGCGATCGATCCCACAGTGCTGACCGCGCCACCTGCCAAAACAGAAAGAGCAATCAGGGCGATCAAGCGAATTCGAGAAACATTGACACCTAAGTGAAAGGCGGTTGAGTCCCCCAAGGAAAGTCGATCTAGTGATGGAGCAATTTGATATGCAATTGCAATTCCAATCGCAGTGGTTATCGCAACGCCAATCAAATTATCTGCAGTAATCAAAGCCAAAGAACCAAGGCTCCAAAATGAAATAGAACGGGCATCAGATCGAGCTGCCATTGCGGATGCGATGCCAACTAAGGATGTAAAGATTGCCGATATCGCGATTCCAACGATGATCAAAGTAAAGGAGGAAAGTGATCCTCTAATTGATGCCAATCTAAAGGTAAGCGCGGTAGTTAGTAAGGCGCCTACAGTTCCGCTCGCGATCGCCCCTAAAGATCCAACTTGTACAACACCCGAGCTAATCGCCAGCACCGCACCAAAGGATGCTCCGGCTGCAGTTCCTAAGATCGCAGGCTCTGCCACCGCGTTATTGCAGGCACCTTGTGCCAATAAGCCAGCTACACCAAGGGCTGCGCCAACGATAACCGCTGCAGTTACACGGGGAAATCTGATCTGCCACAGGATCTCGTTGCTACCTGGATTAACCAGCGCAGACCAAAAATTATCGATCTGCGTTGCACCGACATACAACGAAAGAAGAAAGGCAACTGCCAGAAATATACCTGGTAACCACTTTTTCATGGATAAACCTTTTTCAACGCTTGAGCAAGTGCTTCAACAAGTGAAGGTGTTCGTGGTCCAAAGGATAAAAGCAAAGAGTCATCCACATCGATGATCGCAGAGTTCTTGCCAGCATTTGTCTGTGCGACCCCCGGCAAGGTTAGTAACCCTTCGACTCCCCCAACAGATTCCAAACCTTTGCTCATCACAAGAATCACATCAGGGTTGAGCCCAGCTAATGATTCAGCGGTCAAGGTATTAAATGGTCGCTCTAATTGCGCGGCACCAACATCTACTGCGCCAATTGAATCAAGCAGCGAATCAGCACCCGATCCTTTTCCGCCGATTAAGTAAACTGCGGATGTTCCACGCAGGTATAAAAAGGCAACCCGTGGTTTATTACTTACTGTTGAAACCTTCAGAGATTGATTGATTTTTTCAATCAACAGTTCGGCTTGCTCTGCTGCACCGATGGCGCGACCAACTTCACGGACCTTTACCGGTAAATCGGCAAGGCTCCAGCTTTCTGGTGTTTCAACAACTGAAATTCCAGCTTTTCTAATTGTTTCGATTGCAGCTTTGGGGCCGGTGGACTCATCAATTAATACAAGATCGGGCTTTAACGCAATAACTTTTTCAGGCAGAACTTGATGGCCCGAAGTAACAACCGGAATATCTGACAATGAATCTTCAGTACTGGAAATATCTCTAGCAACAATGATCGATTGGCCATTTAAGGATTGAATGATTTCAGCAACTCCATTTGCCAAGACAACAACGCGTGACGCCGTAAATGAAGCATCGGTAGAAAGTGAAATCGATCTCACATCATCCTGAGAAATTGTGTAAGTACTGGCAACAGGGGTTTGCGAACAACCTGAAAGCAGTACAGCAAGCGCGATTAACGCCACTTTTCTCATGGGGCCAGTGTGCCAAAATTTTCTACGACAGATATCTGTGTCCTGTCGGATAAGGCTTTTACAGGGCTAACTTAGAGTTTGGCCATGAGGAAAATTGTGGCTTTGGTAATGGCGTTAACCATTTCTTCCATGCCTTTTTCATCTGCAGCATCGATTAAGGGTTTACAAGGTCAGACGCTAACCGTTTCGAAAACAACGGTTAAAAGCGGATCTGTTGTGACAGTTAAAGGTAATTACTTTGATGAAACCGTTGGTATTTATCTCGCTTTTTGCGTGATACCTGCAAAAGGTAAAGCGCCAACACCATGTGGCGGCGGGGTTAATAAAGCCGGTTTAGGCGAAGCCTCTTTTTGGATCTCATCTAATCCACCACCCTATGCAACCGGGTTAACTGAAGAGTTTTTGCCTGGGGGTCGCTTTACCCAGAAGGTAAAAATCTCAAAGAAAATTGGAAGATTTGATTGCACGAAGGTTAAGTGTGCCATCACAGTTCGCGCTGATCATCTTCGTAGCAATGACCGAAGTTCAGATCTATTTATTCCCATCACCGTTAAATAAGGAGAAAAATGAAGAAGCTCGTACTTATTGCTTTGATCGCTTCACTGTTGATACCTGTGTCAGCACAAGCGGCAGAGACAAAGTTTGTTGGCGGACCTTTGACCAACTTGGATTACCAAGGCGCAACGATCAATATCCAGCTTTCAAATGTACCTGCCAAGGGTGGTCTATATATTCAGCAATGTGTAGAGGCAGCAGCGGGTACACGTTCGGCTCAGTGCAACAAAGCTGTTGAGTTATGGATCTCTAACGCCCGAGGTGCTTCATTTCTTCCAACCGCACCTATCCTCTTTAAGCCAACTGGTAGCTTTTTAGTTGGTACAACTACCGTTGATTGCACAGTGTCTAAGTGTGGAATCTTCATGCGTTTTGACCACACCGTAGCGGCTGATTTAACTGAGGATCAGTTCATTCCGATCACCTTTAAAGCAGCTGTAGCCGGAACAACAACCCTGCCTGCAGATGAGGTAACGGCGACAATTAATGGTGTTGCAGTTACTACTCGTACACCTGCGACCCTGGGTTACCGTCAGGTTGCCACCGTTGCGGCTGTTTCCAAAAATGGTGCGCCACTTACTTATCGTTCATTGGCACCGGCGTGTGCTTTAAATGGCCAGCAAATTACGCCACTAGCTGCAGTCGGCGAGTGTGCAATTTCAGTAACCAGCGCAGGCAATGCGTCCGCAGCCCCTGTCACCGTTATCTTGCCGATTCGTTTGACCGTTGGCGCACAGACATTAGGAACCTTCACATTGGCACAATCTTTAAAGGCGTACAGCAAGACAAACCTGCCAACTGAGACAAACTTTGGTGAAAAGGTCACATACAAAGCGGTTGGATCTTGTTCTGTAGTTCGATCTGTTTTAACAATGCGCAAAGGCAAATGTGAAATCAGCGCAACATCTAAGGCTAGAAAAGGGTTGTACGAGGCATTAAATCTGAAGCTAACAACAACTACAAGTAAGTAATTAATTAATTAACCATCAGGCCATTGATGCAGAAGGCGGTCGCATAAGCGATCTCACTTTCTGCGTCATGGCCTGATTCAATTCTCTTGGTTGATGCATCTGTAATCGCCTGAATAAATGACAATGCGCGTTGAGTATCTTTGACACCCATGTCGGTAACAGCCTTCATCAAGGGCGCCATTAAAGCTCTGTGCGCCATACCGATCTGCTGTGTTCGAGATTGCGGCATCGCTGTTGCATTAAGCGCCTTTGCCAAAAGGTGGCGACCATCTGCAATGTATGTCAGCGCACCCTTAACCCAACAGGTAACAATGCACTGAGCATCGCTGCAATCGGCAACTGCGGCATTTAAAGTTTGCGCAAAGGAGCCAAGCTCATCAATAACTAAATCTGCAACTAGCTCGGAACCGCTACCAAAGTATTCATATACCGATGTTCGTGATAACCCTGCGCGCTGCGCAACCGCTGCAACGGTGATTGCAGCTCCTCCTGATTCCAGAGCAATACTTGCAGCAGCTTCGATTAACTGGTTACGACGCCAATCTCGGTGCTGTGCGAGTGTTTCGGTTTCTATGCGGGGCATATTTTTATTGTTTCATGGTTTCGCGAAGTCTTCTCAGTGAATCTATGACCACACCCTTTTCTGAGGTTCTCCAGAGAGGCGGCATCGAGTTAAGTAGAACACTTCCGTACCGTTTGGTGACGATTCGTGAGTCCAAGATCGCAACTACTCCCCGATCATCAACTGAACGGATTAGACGGCCGGTGCCCTGAGCCAGCAGTAACGCAGCTCTGGGTAGCGAAACCTGCATAAAGCCACTGCCACCTGCGGCATCTGCCTGCGATGCACGGGCACTCATGACAGGTTCATCGGGGCGTGGAAATGGAATGCGATCAATTGCAACCAAGATGCAACTATTACCTGGAACATCTACGCCTTGCCATAAGGACATCGTTCCAATTAAAACTGAGGTCTCATCCTTTGCAAAACGTTCCACTAAAGGACCAACCGCATCCCCACGCTTTTGAGTAATAATCTTGATAGGAAGCTCTGCTAAGACTTTTCGCAGATGAAGATCTGCCGCCTCTACCCCGCGCCATGATGAAAACAGTGCAAGGGTTCGGCCACCAGCGGCATCAATTAACTCACCAAGTTCAGTTAATACATCCTGACTTGGACCATCACGCCCTGGCTCTGGCAAATGCTTGGGCATGTATAAAACACCTTGATTAGCAAAATCAAAGGGAGAGCCAACATCGAGCATGTGAACATTAGCCGGATCAACCTCTCCATCCCTTAACTCAGCGTTCATCTCTTCATTGACCAAGAAGCCGATGCTCTTTGCCATGGAATCAAAGCCCTTGCCCACAGTTAATGTTGCAGAGGTTGCAATCACTGGAGTCTTAGTCAAAAGGTTTTCACGTAGGACTTCAGAAACTGAAAGTGGTGCGAGGTAAAGGGTTGAAAAAGTTGGCTCGTACCAAAGCACTAATCCATCCCCCATCTTTAACAATGTGGTTGCAGTAGTTGCAATCTCATTGACCGCACCCTTTACACGAGCACGCTCTGCCAGCGCATCGGTATCGATAATTTCATCATCGGCAGATAGGTACTGAACTATCGCCTTTGAAGCCTCCATCACCTTACGAATCGAAAACTCTAATGATTGCGGAATTTCCTCAAGGCGTCCTAAGGCGGTTGGATCGCCCTTAACATCTTCGCCGTAATCAACCATGGATTCATGGAAATCATTGGCTGCCTTGTGAAAGGCATCTGAAAGCTTGCCCGGCATGAACTTTCGGGCCATTGCTGCAGCTCGCAAAACTCGATTACTTGTTAACTCATCGGTGACCGCCTGCGTTGCACGATCCATGAACTCGTGTGCCTCATCTAAAATGACGCAATCACGTTCAGGCAAGATCGGATGAGAATCTACGATTTCAATTGCCAGCAAGGTGTGATTGGTAACGACAATATCTGCGGTCTGAGCTTTTGCTTTGGCATTTGCTGCAAAGCACTGTGATCCAAAGGCACAGACATCTGCACCAACGCATTCACGACCCGAAGTGCTGTTTGCTAGCCACACACGTCGATCAACTTCAGGTGCATCATCTCTGTCGCCGGTGACACCTGGTGTCTTTGCCCAAGCAATTAAGCGCTTGGCGTCCTTTTCCAGTGATGAAACCTCCATCACTAACTCAGTATCAGGATCAATATCTTCGCTGTTCATTTTTTGCAGACATATGTAGTTTCCAACGCCCTTATAGATCGCGTAAGAAATTTCGCGACCTAGCTCTTTTTCAAGTGCAGGCACTACCGCAGGTAGGTCACGATCTACCAGCTGACGCTGCAAAGCGATGGTGGCGGTAGCAACTAATACCTTGCGACCATGCACAATTCCGGGGATTAAGTAGGCAAGTGATTTTCCAGTTCCGGTACCTGCTTGAACCATTAAGTGATGGCGATCGGTAAGTGCATTTGCCACAGCCTCAGCCATTTCAATCTGACCTTCGCGTGGTGCACCACCGATGGCCTCGACAGCAACATCCAGTGCGCGACGCACCTGTGCTGACATATCGCTCATTAAAGAGCCATCAAATCCATAAACTCATTTACCGGTGTTGCTGCAAGCTTGTCGTAATCGAGGCACAGCTCGAGAATCTTCTTCTGCTTATCGCCATCGTAAATACGAGCCAGATTGGTTTTGTACTTTTCAATCAGAAGCGGAATACCTTCGGTGCGACGACGTGCATGGCCAATTGGATACTCAACGGCAACTTCATCAAAAACACTGCCATCCTTGAATTCAACGGTAATTGCATTGGCAATAGAGCGTTTTTCAGGGTTGTGATAATCAGCTGTGTAAGCAGGATCTTCAACACACACAATCTTTTCGCGCAAAGCATCGATGCGAGGATCGGCCGCAATATCTTCTTCGTAATCACGAGCGGTCAGTCGACCAAAGATAAATGGAACCGCGACCATGTACTGAATACAGTGATCGCGATCTGCTGGGTTGTTCAGCGGACCCTTTTTATCGATGATGCGGATACACGCCTCGTGGGTGCGGATCGTTACCTTTGCAATGTCATCTGATGTTTTTCCTGCAGCCTGCATTTGGTGATAGATCGTCATTGCAGCTTCTACACCTGTTTGCGAATGGAACTCTGCTGGGAAGGAGATCTTAAACAAAACATTTTCCATTACATAGGAACTGTAAGGACGTTGAAACTTAAACTCATTTCCTTTAAAGGAAACATCGTAAAAGCCCCAAGTCTTCGCAGTCAGCGCTGATGGATATCCCATCTCGCCGGTCTTTGCGATCAGTGCAAGACGAACTGCGCGAGAAGTTGCATCTCCGGCAGCCCAGGATTTACGTGAACCTGCATTGGGAAAGTGACGGTAGGTGCGAAGTGATTGACCATCTACCCAGGCAAGTGAAACCGCAGCTAATGCTTGATCCCGCGTTAGACCCATCATCTGGGCAACAACTGCGGTTGATGCAACCTTTACCAATACAACGTGATCTAGCCCGACCTTGTTAAAAGAGTTTTCCAAAGCGATACATCCTTGGATTTCATGCGCCTTGATCATTGCAGTTAAGACATCTTTAACGGTGAACTTCTTATCGGTGGTGCGTGACAACCAATCTGCAGTAGCAAGAATTGCACCTAAATTATCCGAAGGGTGTCCCCATTCAGCAGCAAGCCACGTGTCATTGAAATCTAACCAACGGATCATTGCGCCGATATTGAAGGCACCTTGCACTGGATCTAGAACA
>JBEANK010000025.1:0-10823 GCA_041165485.1 Actinomycetota bacterium
AGACGAAGGCATGGAAGAACTCGTCACCGAAGAGATGCTCTGGGATCGAATCCCTGAAGTAGAAGGTGAAGAACGTGCCAGTACTTACTACGAATTAAGTGCGCGAATTTATGCGCGTGGACAATACGATGAAGCGTTAGCTCTTGCTGAAACCGCTCGTGATATTTATTCACAGCTTGGTGCATCGGTCTCTTCTGAAGGTTTAGCGCAGGCGTATTCAGCGATTGGTTACAACTTAAATCAACTTAAGCGCATGGATGAAGCGGCAACTGCAATGAGTAAAGCGGTCGAAATCTTGCGAGAGAACAAGTCGCCAATTGCATTGGAACTTGCCTGCACTTTGGGTGAATGGTGGTACTCATCTAAGAAGTACGACAAAGTTGTTGAAACTATGAATGAGTGCGCACAAGAGCATCTTGTTGATGGAAATGAGATTGGTGCGGCTAATGATCTGCACCTCATTGGTTGCGCTGAGCGTGAATTAAAAAATTATGAAAAAGCAATTGAGGCTTTCAAAGAAGCTCGCTCATTGTTCAAGCGCAACAAAGAGGTAATTCATGTAGCACGTTGTGATCAAAAGATGGCTTCTTGTTTAATCGAATTAGGTGAAGGCGAGTTAGCTCTTGAAACTGCTCGCAAAGCCGTTGATGTATTTGAGACGGGACATGATCATCGTCGCGAGACCTTTGCCTCTTTTGAGTTTGGTAAAGCGCAGATTCTGCTTGAAAAGTATGATGAAGGCTTAGCGACTCTAGAAAATGTTTTAGCGGTTGTCAGCGAAGATGAACCTAAAGATTTTGAGTTCATCCTTGATATTGAATCTCGAATCGCCAAGATATTACGCATGCAAGGCCGAGCAGATGAGGCCGACGAGATCGAACGTCGCCTTAAATCTGTTCAAGAGGCGCTGGAGGATGAACCTGAGCGTGATCTCCTCACTTAAAGGACGAGATCAGCTAAGCATCACAATGGTCTGCCTGGGCAATATTTGTAGATCACCAATGGCAGCTGCGGTTTTGGCTAACAAAAAAGGGTCGATCAAATCCCCTGTGATCACGGTAGATAGCGCCGGAACAGGTCCTTGGCATATCGGACAAGGACCACATCCATCGTCAAAGAAGATTTGGGAAAAAGCTGGCTACACACATGAACACACCGCGAAGCAGTTTAAGAGTAATGATTTCTTTATTCACGATTTGATTTTGGTTATGGATTCCAGCAATTATCACAATGTAATTTCGATGGCAGAAAACGAAGATCACCGATCAAAGGTTTTTTACTTAAGGAGTTTTGATCCAGAGTTAAAGGGAATAGATCCAGACTCTGTAGATTACTTTAAATTAGAGGTACCAGATCCGTATAACCAAAGTGATGAAGCGTATGAAGCTACCTTAGCTATGGTTGAACGCGCAGTGGATGGATTGCTGGCAGAGCTAAGCTCTTAACGAGGTAAGTGCTGTAACGCCCAGTGATACATCGCGATTGCGCCAGCAGCTGAAGCATTCATTGATCGAGTAGAACCGTATTGATTGATTTCATATAAAACTTCGCAAACAGCGATTCCTTCATCGGACATTCCAGCACCTTCTTGCCCAAACAAGAGGACGCAACTTTCAGGCAATTGGGCGGACTCTAGTTGCTTAGAACCTGGAACGTTATCTATTCCGATGATTGGTAGTTCTTGTTCTTTACAGTACTTAGCAAAATCTTCAATCGTTGGATGATGCATAACTGTTAGATATCTATCGGTCACCATGGCGCCGCGCTTATTCCAGTCCCGTTTTCCAACAATATGCACTCCTGAAACATTGAAGGCGTTTGCCGTTCTAACAATTGATCCGATATTGAGATCATGCTGCCAATTTTCGATTGCAATCTGCAACTTATGCCGCTTTGTATTCAAATCTGCGACTATTGCTTCGACCGTCCAATATCGATACTGATCTAGGACATTTCGACGATCGCCATTCAGTAATAATTCAGGATCGTATTGATCGCCTTCTGGCCAAGGCTTGTCATGAGGTCCTACACCAACAACAGGAAAAAATTCACCTGGGCCAATACTGGCGGGGGTAGTTGGAGAAGACATGTGTGCACTCTAAACTGATTACATGTCAGCTATCAACACAGTCGCGTATGTGATCCACCTTCTTTCTGTTCTAGGCATTTTGGTATTGCTATTGCTTCAGTTGAAAAAAACCCCTCGCACCTTAAATCCTGGTGTACTTCACGCCGGATTGACCGCTCTAGTTGCTGGTTTAGTCTTGGTTGGGTTGCATGAGACTGTAAAACCTGATGAACCTTTAAACCATATGAAGGTCGGAATCAAGTTTGTAATTATTGTTGTTATCTTGGCATTAGGTTATAAGAATGTTAAAAAGCCCCAGCTTTCAAAAAATGTTTGGTTAACAATGATCGGCCTTACATTCACAAACATTGTTATCGCATCCTGGCGCTAGAAAGAAATAATGTCATTTCTTTACCGCTTACTAGCGGTTGCCCTTGCCACATTTTTTTCTGTGTTGCCAGCACATGCCGTGCTGGGACCCGAATCTATTCCTGCCGCCTTCGATGAACTACTAAAGAGTCAAACACTTTCTAATCCAGCGATGATTGTTATAGATGGCAGCACAGGAGCGGTTATCTATGAAAAAAATGCGTATTCACAACGTAAACCGGCATCGGTTATGAAGATGCTTACGGGTGCCGCAACGGTTGAATATTTAGACACAACTTCGGTTTTCAACACAACAGTAAGTATTAACCCTGAGATCAAAACAGTCATTGTTAGAGGCTCGTATGATCCTTGGATTAGCTTGGATCACAACACTGCTCGCAAAATGAATAGAGCATCTCTGCCCTATATTGGTTTTCGAACTCTGACTTATGTTAAAGAGTTCAATGGGGGCTCCCTTAAGAATTACAAAGTTATATATAGCGGTCTTTACTCCCAAGATATTGCAAATCTGAAATCTTTTTGGGCTAAGAGAAATTTCAAACCTGTCATGAAAGCGGTAACTGATGATGAAGCCTTTATTGCAATGGGGGAGCAAATCGTTTCTGAAAACTCTCCAACGGTTGCTGCGCTTTTGGATTGGACGCTACTGTGGAGTGACAATTTAATTTCGGAACGCTTAGCTCGATTGTCAGCAAAAGCTGCTGGATTCAGCATGGATGCGAAGGGCGTGGATAAGGTTTTCAGAGAGATTTTGGCTAAGTTTGAAATCGATGACTCAAAGTTGGTTGTTGCAGATGCCAGTGGCTTATCGAGAAAAAACAAGATCACCGCTCATTTAATGGGTGAACTTTTGTACAAGCTACGTAAAGATGAAAAATTTGCGTTGATTTACTCAGGTCTACCAGTTGGTGGCATTTCAGGGACTTTGAGGACACGCTTCCTTACAACTGCGCCCTCTGCGGTCGGTTTAGTTCGAGCTAAAACTGGCACACTTAATGGAACGGCAACTCTTGCAGGTTATGTTCAATCAACGGATCGCGAGTATGTTTTTGTGACTCTGGCTGATGAGATTGCAAAAGGAAACACTGCATTGAATAAAGCGCGTGCAGCAATCGATCGCGTACTTGGAAGAATTGCTGCCCCTAATATTCCAGCAGAGATTTCACCTGCTCCTTAATTGTTTGAAAAGATCTTGATCTGTCCCTTGTAACAAGCAACCCAAGTATTCCCTGTTGGAACATCGTAGGTAATGCCAATGGGTTCATTACACACCTTTATGTTTTGCGTAACCTTCATATCGCTGGTGCGAACTCGAGACATGGTGTCGCTCTTGAAGTTAACAACATAAAGGGATGATCCATCGGAAGAAATTGCAAGGCTTCGCGCAGCTTCTCCGGTTCTGACAGATTTACCTGGTTTGTTTGTTATTAAATTCCATGAAGCAACCCTGCCTGACAAATTCATCGTGACATACATAATTGAGTTATCGGGAGACAAGACGATCGCGCGTGGGTTACTGCCGATCGGAATAAATGAGGTTGAAAAATCCTGCAGATTAATGACATGAATACGATTGCCACCCATTTCGGCGACATAAGCCTTTGTAGAGTCATTACTTATTGCTATCCCGCGGGGGTAACGTCCAATCTTGACGTTTTTCACTACCTTGTTTTGTTCAACTGAAATCACTGAAACGGTATATGAACACCAATTCGCCACTAAAACATATTTGTTATCAGGAGTTATTTCTACAACTTTAGGTACTGAACCGACAGGATAAACAGAATCTATTTGGTAATTACTTCGATTGATTCGGTACACAAAACTCTTGTCATATCCATCTGCTGGCGAACACGTGTCATGACCTTCCTTGTTATATCCCTTGCCATACATTGAGTAATTACTTACATATAAATACTTTCCATCAGGCGAGAATGTTCCTTCAACAGGTGCACCCTTATAACTACCAGTGGTTTTTGAATAACCAAAATCTTTGAGTGAAACTGAATCTGAAACTGTGTGAAGCAGTTCAAAACTTTTAGCGTCATAGACCGTTACAGAGTGTCGATACATCATGTTGTGTGCGCTGACAACACCATCGCCAGATGAACGAACAGATTTAGGTGAGATCGACCCATTGATAGTGTGAATCAACTTCATTGTGTCTGGTGTCACGTCAGCGAAAGAGAATTGAGCCTGAAGTACGAGAAGTAGAGTTGCCAGGACGAGAGACTTAAACCGCATAGCGCAACTCTACATCTGCAGTAATCTTGGCGGGTGAGCAGCGCTATGCAGGGATACCTCGATCTAATGAAGTTACGAGTGGTAGAACTCTTACTCGTTTCAACATTACCGGCAATGGTTTTAGCTGCCGAGGGGTTGCCAGATTTTGGATTAGCAATTGCAACTATTTTTGCAGGAACTTTAGCTGCCGGAAGTGCAAACGCCTTTAACATGGTGATTGAAAGTGATTTAGATAAGTTGATGGCGCGCACAGCAAAGCGCCCAATAGTTACTGGTCAAATCTCTAAATTGCAGGCAACGATTTTTGCATCCTCAATTGGAGTGCTTTCACTTCTTTTGTTTTGGGCTTACACGACTCCACTGGCAACGCTTCTAGCCTTGATCGCAATTGTTTTTTATGTTGTTGTGTACACAATGGCGTTAAAGCAACGCACCGCTCAAAATATTGTGTGGGGTGGCGCAGCAGGTTGTATGCCGGTTTTAATCGGTTGGGCAGCGGTAACTAACTCGTTGTCACAAACAGCCTGGGCTTTCTTTTTTGTGATTTTCTTTTGGACGCCGCCGCATTTCTGGGCGTTAGCTATTAAGTACAAGGATGATTACGCCGCGGCTGGGACACCCATGCTCCCAGTTGTTGCAACTAAGGCGCGTGTACTTAAAGAGATGTGGTTCCACACAATCTTGATGATTGCTTCTTCTGTGTGGCTTGTTACTTCCGCTGATCTACCTTTATGGTCGTTAGTAATTACCCTTGCCTTGGGGTTGGTTTTCGCTATACAACTAGTCGCGCTTAAAGAAGGTTCAGCAGAGTATGCAAAGGTAGCTGGCAAGATTTTCCAGTGGTCTATAACTTACTTAAGTCTCTTGTCAGTTCTGCTTGTTGTGGCACAACTACTTAGCTAAAGCCTGCTGTAAATCCTTAATCAAGTCGCTTGAGTGCTCTAAACCAACTGAGAGGCGAAGTACCGATGGGGTAATTCCCATATCTGCTTGAACCTCTGGAGCCAGGCGACGATGCGTAGTTGATGATGGATGAGTAATCAATGATTTGCTATCACCCAAATTATTAGAAATATCGATTATTCGCAGCTTGTTCATAAAGCCAAATACTTCTTCTTGCGAGCCCTTGAACTCAATTCCAATAGTAGATCCACCACGCTCATTCATTTGCTTCATTGCTAACTCATGATTTGGATGAGACTTTAATCCTGGGTAGCGCACCGATTTAATCGCGGGTTGCTTTTCAAGAAACTCTGCTACAGCTTGTGCGTTTGAAACCATACTTTCAACTCGCATGTGCATAGTTTCTAAGGACTTAACTAGAACCCATGCGTTGAAGGCACTTAATGCTGGTCCTGTGTGTCGCACAAAGGGCAAAAGTTTTTCCTGAATATATGAAGCTGATCCCAACAGCGCACCGGCAAGAACTCGACCTTGTCCATCAATATGCTTTGTTGCTGAGTACATAACGACATCAGCACCAAGTGTTAAAGGCTTCTGCAAAACAGGGGATGCCATCACATTGTCAACAATCACAGTTGCGCCAACCTTGTGGGCAAGATTGCTAACCATTTGAATATCAACGATCTCAAGTAGTGGGTTACTTGGCGTTTCAATAAAAACAGCCTTTGTCGGCTTGTTAAGTGCTTTTGCCCAAACCTCGGGATCATTTCCCTTTACAAGTTCGAAGGTGACGCCCCACTTAGGTAGGAACTCAGTAATGACAACATGGCAGGAAGAAAACATGGCAGCGGATGCAACAACATGGTCACCTTGTTCAACAAGGCAAGCAAGAGATGCGAACATCGCTGACATTCCAGAGCCAGTAGCCACGCACATCTCAGCGCCTTCGATTGCAGCTAAACGTTTTTCAAACATCGCAATTGTTGGATTATGAAAACGGCTATATAGGAAGTGATCTGTTTCTTCCGCAAATGAGTCAAAAGCTTCTTCAGCTGATGAATATGTAAAACCGCTGTTTAGAAATAGCGCTTCAGATGTTTCACCAAAACCGGTGCGAGCAAGACCAGTACGCACAGAATGAGTTTGTGGATGTAATTCCCAGTCAGGTCCCAGTGTTTCCTGACGAGGCTGGTACCCCCAAGGTCGTTTACTCATAGGTTAATTGTGGCAGAGTAAGGGGCATGCCAAACACTGCAATTTCAGTCTCAGACCTATCAAAAAAGTATGAGGACCGTTTAGCGGTCTCACACATTAACTTTGAAGTCCCGCTTGGAACTGTTTGTGGCTTTGTTGGCCCAAATGGTTCAGGCAAGACAACAACTATGCGAATGCTTTTGGGCCTAATTACCCCGACGACAGGCCAAGGCCACATTCTTGGCGAGCCGATCGACCATCCTGAAAAGTATTTGAGTCAAGTTGGGGCAATGATTGAAGGACCAGCTTTTTATCCAGCGTTGTCAGGACATGAAAATTTGATGGTGCTTGCGCGTCTTGGCGGATTTCCAATTGAACGAGTACAGACATTGTTGGAAAAAGTTGGCTTGGGTGAGCGCGGAAAATCAAAGTACAAGACTTATTCATTAGGAATGAAGCAGCGTTTAGGAATTGCTGCAGCGTTATTACCGGACCCAAAGTTGCTCATGTTGGATGAACCAACAAATGGGCTAGATCCTGAGGGTATTCAAGAGGTACGTGCCTTGCTCCGAGATTTAGCAAATGATGGAACAACAGTCTTTGTCTCTTCGCACCTACTTTCTGAACTTGAAATCATCAGTGATTACATTGTGATGCTTCGAAAGGGTGAGATTGTTTTTGCCGGACCAATCGGTGAGCTGATGACCAAGCAACAACCAACGATCATCGCTAAATCCCTTAATCACTCTGATCTATCTCAAATTGCAGAGATTGCAGAAAAATCTGGCCATCATGCTGTGATTCGAAATGACTCCGTACACATCCTGGCACCGATGGATTGGGCACCAATATTAAATAAAGCAGCCTTTGATGCAGGGATTACCTTGGCGCAGTTAGCGCCACAGCTTCCAAATCTTGAAGAGACATTTTTTGAAATGACGGGGGACAAGTAATGTTGAATGTGGTTAGAGCTGAACTGCGTAAGTTACGTCGCCCAACCTTGTTTTTAGGAACTATGGGAGCGGTCATATTTTTCAGCGGACTCTTTTCAGCATTGCTGTACTTATTAATTGATTCACCTCAAGGAAATGCAGATCGCGGACAGGTCATTAGCCGTGAGGTTTTGGCTCTCGCAAGTGGAGGTGTCCAAGGTTTTGCAAGCGTGGGTGGCTTCCTAGGAATTATCGCCTTGTGCGTTTTCGCAGCGCAGACTGCTCAGGAGTACACCTATGGAACTTTGCGCAATCTATTGGTTCGCCAACCAAGCCGCATGAAAATCTTGATCGGCAAATTAATCTCAATGATGATTTTTGCCCTTGTCATGATCGTTGTGTCTGCAACCATCAGTATTGCCACCTCGGTGATTTTGGCACCAACGGTGGATGTTTCTACGGAACTGTGGTTTTCCAGCGCTGGAATTGAGTTTATTTATACAACATTTATCAATGTGACGATTTCAGTTGTCGGCTTTGGAATTGTGGGAATGGTTCTTGGCCTGCTTTTGCGTTCACCAATTAGCGCAATCTCATTTGGAGTGCTTTGGTTGTTGATTGTTGAGAATCTGCTGGTAGCGGTAAAGAACTCAACACAAACATGGTTGCCCGGATCACAGTTAACGATCATCGCTTCAGGAGGAAATGCTGAAGTCACCTACACGCATGCACTTGCTACAGGTGGTGCATATGTCGCTGTTGGTGCCTTAATCGCGTCAATACTCTTTGTTCGTCGTGATGTAGCTAATTAGGGACACTCACACCTAAAGACAGGGTTTTCCAAGGTTGGGCATTTATTCTTAAACCCTTCCCTCCGAAAGGTTAATTGTGAAAAAAAGGTTTAGGGCGATTTCGCTTGCGGTAATTCTGGGGCTGGCGGTTTCGTCAGTACCTGCAGTTGCAGCCCCAAAACCAACCTTGGCTGAGATTGAAGCCGCTAAGAAAATAGAAGCGGCGAAGAAAAAAGCTGCAGATGCCCAAGCAAAAAAATTAGCCGCGGCAAATCAAAGCCTAAGAACCCTTACCGCTAAAGCAAACGCTGCAACCGCTTTGTATAGAAAAGCACAAGCAGAACTCGCGGTTGCAACCGCTGCTGCAAATATTGCAGCAAAGCACGCCGCTGAAACCGCCGCGGCTGTAGCGGAAGCACATAAAACAATTGGAAAACTTGCAGCTAACGCCTACATCATGGGTGGCAGCATTACAGATATTGAACCTTTGCTGAGTGCAAATGGCCCACAAGATTTAGTCGATCAACTTTCAACCTTGAGCACATTGGGTGCGCAGAATTCTGTGGCACTTGCACGCTTTAAAGTTGCAGAAGAAGAGGCACGTAAAGCAAAAAAGATTGCAGATGAGGCTAAAGCGGTCCAACAGATTGCAACTGACAAAGTAGCGGCAGCTAAAAAAGTGGCAGATGATGCAAAGGCAGAGCAAGCCAAAGAAGTAGCAAAGCTACAAAAGGTTCAAGATGAATTGATGCGCCAGTTGATGAGTGCGCGTAAAGTTCGAACTACACTCGAACAACAGCGTCAACTTGCATTACTTGAAGAAAGCCAAGCGGGGACAGCTGCACAAACTGGAGGACAAAAGAGTGTTTGGCCAGATCGTGGCTTTAAGGGACGTTCAACAATACGAACTACTCAAGCGCAGCGCGATAAAGCTGTTGCATTTGCGAAAGCACAAGTTCTTGCGCGTAAGCCATATGTATGGGGTACACAAGGTCCAAATACATTTGATTGTTCTGGTTTGGTTTATGCCGCTTATAAGTCAGCAGGATTAGGTTGGCCAAATTGGGATCGCCTTAACTCAGCCCTGTATTCAGGGTATACAAAGCATGTTTCGCTAAATGATTTGGTACCTGGCGATCTTCTCTTCTACTCCTACAAGGGAACAATTTCGACCATCCACCACATCACCATTTACGCCGGAAACGGAATGATGTGGGAGGCGAACTCAAAGGGTAAGGGCTTGCTGTACTCCAATATCTACAGCATCAAGGGTTTGATGCCATTTGGTGGTCGCGTCTAAAGCAGCAGTAGTGTTAAGCCATGACAACAGCGGTTCCAGCGGTACGAAACGCTGTACGCACCTGGCTGGAAAAATATGAAGCCGGTGACACCGTTCTTGTCGCTGTATCAGGTGGAGCAGATTCATTAGCACTTGCACATGCGCTGTCAGTTGAATCAAAAGAGTTTGTCATTACCGTTGTCGGCGTGACAGTCGATCACCAATTGCAGGAAAATTCTTCGGTGCAAGCAGAAAAAGTTAAAGATCAATTAAAAGTATTTGGCTTAGAGTGCATTATTAAAAAAGTTGTCGTAGATCTTAAAGATGGTTTAGAAGCTTCAGCCCGTAAGGTTCGCTATGAAGCATTGCAGGAAGTTGCAAAAGAGAAAAATGCATCGGCAGTTTTTTTGGGTCATACACGAGATGATCAAGCAGAAACAGTTTTACTTGGCTTAGCGCGCGGATCAGGTACACGTTCACTTTCTGGAATGGCACACCACAACGGACTGTACGTTCGACCTTTACTTGAAATTACACGAGACCAAAATGAAAAGTATTGCGAAGAACTTAAGCTCAATTACTGGAACGATCCGCACAATGAGAATCCAGAGTTTTCACGGGTTCGAGTCCGCAATGACGCCTTACCGGTTTTGGAAAAAAGCATTGGTCCTGGAATTGCAGAGGCACTTGCACGCAGTTCTCATCAATTACGAGATGATGCAGATGCATTAGATCATTGGGCTAAAAGAGAAGAGATCCAGCTTGATCTTTCAGATTTGGATTGTGCCCATTTAGAATCGCTGCCGCGAGCGATTAGAACCCGAGTGATCAGGGCGGCGATCTATGCCGCCGGAGCACCCGTCGGAATGGTCTCCTGGGAGCATGTGAGCGCGGTTGAGGCGCTTGTTACCGCTTGGAGCGGGCAAGGTGCGCTCAATTTGCCGGGCGGTGTGAAGGTTGAGCGGATTTCGGGCAGACTTTCGCTCTCACAGCACCGACCATAGGGAGAACCGTGGACTTAG
>JBEANK010000026.1:0-10524 GCA_041165485.1 Actinomycetota bacterium
GCTATGAAATCGGTGCACTTGCCGTTGGTTCTGTAACGCAACTGATGCAAGATTCAATTGCTGGTGTAATTGATAACGGTTATGCACTGGTACGACCACCTGGCCACCATGCTGTTCGTGCGGGCGGAATGGGTTACTGCCTCTTTTCCAATCTTGGCGTTGCAATCGCAGTTGCCAAGAGAGATAACCCCGGAATCCGAATTGCCGTCGTCGATTGGGATGTTCACCATGGAAATGGAACGCAGGATATTTTCTATGACGACCCAGATGTTTTAACGATTTCTCTGCATCAAGATCGTCTCTACCCGCGTGACTCCGGATTCCGAGAAGAACGTGGTACTGGAACAAATATCAATATTCCACTGCCTGCAGGAACAGGTAATGGCGGATACCTCTACGCCTTTGAAAAGGTTGTTAAACCAGCGCTATTGAAATTTAAGCCAGACCTTATTGCCGTTGCATCAGGTTTTGATTCTTGCGTCTATGACCCGCTGGGAAGAATGATGGTTACTGCACATGGATTTGCTCAGATGACTGAGATTTTGATGGAGTGCGCGGCAGCAACAGCAAAGAACAAATTAGTTATCGCCCATGAAGGCGGCTATAACGCTGTTTATTCGCCGTTCTGCGGGCTTTTTGTATTGCAGCAGCTCTCCGGCGTTTGCAAGCTCGATGACCCATTTATCCATACCGAGGCCTACCCTGGACAAACCCTCTATCCTCATCAGAAAGATGAGATAGATCTTGCTTCACAACTGTTAGAGAGCGCTCTTGGCTAATTCACCCAATGGCGGGCGACAAACAATCACATTTGCCCCGCTAATTGTGTAATCGCCAGCTGCATGAGGAATCACAATAGCGTCACCCTTTTGGATTTCCATCTGTGAGGTACTCGCAAATGAAATTTCACCGGCGCCATCAAGAACAAGTGCAACGGCAAAACCAGCTTCAAAATCTCCAACAGTAGGTGCTAAGTGTGCTCTGAAATATCCGTCGGATTTAATCGGCAAAATAGATCGCATATGCCCGCCAGATAAAGCATTCTTTACAACCAATGAATCAAATTCAGCATCGCTCAGCGGATCTAATTTCAGTACATCAGTGACAGTTTCAAATCCGAGGCCAAGGTGTCCTTCTTTATTTCCATCTACGGCAAAGCCTTCCCACTCGAGAAGGGCGGAAAGATCTGTCGGCTCTTGCAATTCTAGAACAAAAATCCCTGAATCAATGGCATGAGCGACACCTGCGGGTACAAGAATTGCATCCCCGACAGAAACTTCAGTTCGGCGCAGAGATTCCAATAGAGCTGCAGAATTTTGTGTTCGAACAAGTTCTAGCAGATCATCCTTACTCTGCCTATCTTTAAAGCCAAGGCCAACTCCTGCTCCCTGCGGGGCTTCCAAAATAATCCATGCTTCAGTTTTGCCGTGATCAAGACCGAGATGTTGCTTAGCAAATGCTTTATTCGGATGAAAATGCACCGGAAGTCTTTGATCTGGATCTAGCAACTTCACCAGTACTTCAATGCTCAATCCAAAGTGTGAGAAATGTTCTTGCCCAAGCCAGCCAATTGGATCATCGGCGATTGCATCCTTTAAGAAGCGTCCATCAGCGAGTATTGAGAGACCCTGTTCGGCTTCACCAAAACGAGTGGTGATTGAGCCAATCCATTCCTCTGGTCGCATCGGCCCTCCTGGCCCTTTACGTAAGGCGCCGATGCGATTTCCACCGCGATAGAAGTGGTCGAATTGATTAGAGGGAAGTTTGGATGGGAGTGCTGGACTTTGAGGCATAGCCAAAGAATATAGGCAGTGGATAAACTTCAACACCATGATTAAATCAAAGAGAAACCTGCCTAATCTTCCCTATTTTTACTCTTTGATTGATTGGAAGCTGCCCACACTAAGTCGAAGAAAGAGTGCAACACAAAAAGCTCAGACGGTTGATGACCTTAAGCGGGCCGCCAAAAAACGTGTTCCCAAAGTCGTCTTTGATTATGTAGAAGGTTCTGCCCTTGATGAAATTGGATACTCGCGGGCCCAACAAGCGATTCGTCGAGTGCAATTTAATGCGCGAGTCCTGCGCGATGTTTCAGAAGTGGATTCTTCAGAAACGATTTTTGGTAAGAAAGTCGATCTCCCAATTGTTTTTGGGCCTACTGGATATACACGGCTAATGCACCATGTGGGTGAACCAGCAGTGGCAGCAGCTGCGTCAAAAAATAACTTGATTTATTCACTCTCGACCATGGGAACGGTATCTCCAAAAGAATTGGCAGATGCTGTGCCACAGGCACGCCGATGGTTCCAGTTATATGTGATGAAAAATAGAGAAGATAGCAAGGCCATTATTAGGCAGGCGCAGGAATCAGGTTTTGAAGCGCTGATCTTGACCGTGGATACAACAGTCGGTGGCATTAGATTGCGTGATCTACGTAATGGATTAACAATTCCTCCGCGTATCCGCCTCTTAACTGTTTTCGCCATAGCGCGTAAACCAATCTGGTGGCTAAACCTCTTCACAACTAAAAAGTTGGAGTTTGCAGCCTTTCGCGGATGGAATAAATCTCTACTGGAGTTATCCAACACAATTTACTCACCGTCAATCTCATTTGAAGATATCAAATGGTTACAGAGTGAATGGGATGGCCCGATCATTGTTAAGGGCGTTTTGAGTGTAGAAGACGCGAAAATTCTCGCTGATTTAGGAGTGCAGGGCATCGTCTTATCAACTCATGGAAGCAGACAGCTCGATCGTGGCGTTGTGCCCATCGAGATTCTGCCTGAGGTTGTTGAGGCTGTGGGCGACAAGATAGATGTCTTTATCGACGGTTCATTTATGTCAGGTCAGGATGCTTATGCTGCTATAGCACTCGGTGCAAAAGCTGTATTCATCGGTCGAGCCTATCTCTACGGCGTTATGGCAGATGGCGAACGTGGGGTTGAGAAAGTAATCGAATTGATGCGCCGAGATTTCGTTAACACGATGGCGCTTACCGGAAATCGCAATCTGGCAGAAGTTCGTCAAACTGGCGCGTCTTTAAGAGATCACTAAGGAGAATTTCCATGGCCAACAAACCTGAATTGCTTCTACAACATCAAGCAAATACTGGCGAGGGCCCGGTTGTGGATGGTCAGATTTTGCACTGGATTGATATTCCAGCTGGTCAGATCCATCAGACAAACCTACACACGTTGAAAACCGAAACAATTAATCTTGGGATATCTGTTGGTGCTGTTGCACCATTAGAGTCAAGTGATGGATATGCCCTAGCCTACAAAAACGGTTTCGCATTTTTGGAAAATGGCGAAATCAGAGAAGCCAATCCGTTTTTGCGAGATCCTGATTACAGAATGAACGATGCAAAGTGTGATGCTCGTGGGCGCCTCTGGGGTGGAAGTTGCCATAACGATTTCACTGCTGGTCTTGGAAAATTACTTCGCTGGGATGGTGGAGATTCACATAAAGTTATGAAGGAAAATCTCGCACTTCCCAATGGGCTTGGTTGGAATCGCGACAATACTTTGATGTATCTGGCCGATAGCATGGCAAATAAAGTATTCGTGAGCGAATTTGATTTAGCAGATGATTTTGTCCCCAACTTTCGCGAGCTGATCACAATCGATAGAGGCGTTCCTGATGGATTGGCAATCGATAGTGAAGGCTGTATTTGGCTGGCTTTGTGGGGTGGCAGTCGGGTTATTCGCATTTCACCCGAAGGTTCAATCATCTCGGAGCACCAATTCCCGGTCACTCAGCCGTCAAGCTGCGCTTTTGGCTCAGATGGGACCTTATATGTGACCTCTGCACGAAAAGGTTTATCAGAATCGCAAATAGCAGAACAGCCACTTGCCGGCTCGCTCTTTATACTGCAAACCGATACTACGGGTGTTCCAGTTTCAAAGTTTCAGGAGTCAGAATGACACATGTGCGCTTAGCAAATGCAGATATTGAATTAATACTTGACCCAGAGCATGGCGCAGATATTCTCTCAATCAAGAGCGTTGCAAGGCAGGCAGAATTTTTACTGAAAACTCCTTGGGCAGAGCGAGCCGAAGAAGTTTTAACTGGGAAGCAGACACCATTTTCACTCGAGCCAATTGCGCATTGGATGGAGCATTACCGCGGTGGCTGGCAATTGATTTGCCCAAACGCTGGCCCACCACGCCAGATTCACAACGCGCCAGTTGGATTTCATGGAGAAGCGGCAATTTCTGCCTGGAAGGTAAATTCAACTTCGGCAGAGAAGATTCAGATGCACTTGGATCTCTTCTCAATTCCAGTGCGTATCGAGCGATCTATCTCTTTAGATGGTAACCAGATCGTAATTGTTGATCTGATTACCAACCTTAGTTCGCAATCGTTGGAATTTGATTACTCAAGTCATCCAGCTTTTGGGGGGGAACTTCTTGAAGGTGAGATCGAGATTGAAACCAGTGCCAGGAAATTTACACTTGACGAAGAGTTACAGAGTCCACACGGTGTCTCCGGAAGTACGCATGAGTGGCCTTTGATAAAGAGCGAGAATGGCAGTGTGGATCTTAGCCACCTGCCAGATGTGGGCACACATTTTGGTGTCTTTGGATGGCTCTCTGATTTCGATGGCCCAAAGTGGTACCGAGTAAGAAATGCCAAGAAGAATCTCACCTTAGAGTTGCAGTGGGAAGCCGAGTATTTAGATTTTGCCTGGTTCTGGCTTGAATTTAATAACTCTGCAGATTTTCCTTGGTTTAGAAGGGTGCGGACCTTTGCAATTGAGCCTTCGAGTACACAGACGAGCGGAAAGTCTCGTCAGAGTATTTTAAAACTTACTCCAAATCAATCTACTGAGATAAAGCAGAAAGTAACGGTCACATTCTAATGAAAGTACTTATTACTGGCGCCGCAGGGTTAATCGGTAAAGAAATACTCAAATCTTTAATCACTGCAGGACATGATGTTGTAGCAACTGACCGAGTTCCTATTTCCGCACCTGCAACGGTGCGCACTCAGATTGGTGACCTGACTTCGCCAGAATTCATCGCGCAATTGGATTTCAATTGCGATGCAGTAATTCATTTGGGTTCGGTGCCTGGCCCATTGCACGACACAGATGCAAATGTTCTACAGAACAATGTCATGGGAAGCTACCAAGTTTTTGCCGCAGCTGTCGCCCATAATGTTTCATTAGTCGTCTACGCATCAAGCCTTTCTATCTACGGAACTGCCTGGTCTGGTCCGTGGACCTCACCTGAATACGCACCATTTGATGAGAAGCACCCTTTGCATCACTACGAGAGTTATGCACTTTCCAAAGAAGTCAATGAACGCTCTGCAGATATGTGGGCAAACCGCAGCAAAACTGCTTTTGTAGGAATGCGTTTCCCTCATACCCACACACCTGAAGTCTTCTACGAATTTAGAGAAAAAATGCGTTCAGGAGACCAAGAGATGTTAAAACTAGGAGCGAAAATTCTCTGGTGCTATCTCGATTTGCGCGATGCTGCACTTGGGGTACTAGAGATCTTAAAGAAAGGTGCGAAGGGATCTACCGCCTATAACTTTGCAGCGCCTGACACATTTGCGCCACTTCCCACACTTGAAATGATGGCTCAATTCCATCCCACAACCAAAATAGTTGGAGATCTGCCTGGCTTTACCTCGATCTTTGATTGCTCTTCGTGGTTAGCTGCCTACGGATATAAACCGCAATATCTACTTACTCGCGGTTAGTACGCAAATTCTCGTACATTAGACTTCACCTTATGGCTCACTACAAGGTTGCAATCGTTGGCGCAGGACCTGCTGGCTACTTTGCGGCCCAGGCGTTGCAGAACTTGCAGAGCGACGATCTATCTTTCGCAATCGATCTGATTGAGCGCTTACCAACGCCGTGGGGATTGGTGCGAAGTGGAGTCGCTCCAGATCATCCAAAGATTAAAACTGTTGCCAAGGTGTTTGAGAAGGTGGCCACTGCTGGAAATGTTCGACTCTTTGCTCATGTAGAGCTTGGTAAAGACGTTTCGATTGAGGACCTCAAAGAGCGCTATGACGCAGTTGTAATTGCAACTGGCTCAGCCCTTGGAAAGAAATTAGGCATTCCAGGCGAAGATCTCCCGGGATCAATGTCTGCAGCCACTTTTGTTCCTTGGTATAACGCGCACCCTGATTTCAAGGATGAAGAGATTGATTTGCGTACTTCAACTGCAGTTGTAATTGGCGCTGGCAATGTTGCGATGGATGTTGCACGCATGTTGGCCTTGGAACCAAGCGAACTTGATCCAACTGATACGGCAGATCACGCAATTGCTGCCCTGAAATCTAGTGCAGTACGTACTGTCATCATCAGCGCTCGCCGCGGACCAGAACACGCTGCATTTACATCACCTGAACTTCGCGAATTACCAAAGTTAGAACATACTAATGTCATCATCGAAAAGAACGATATCGATGCCGCGATTAAACGTGTAGGCGATGATATTGAAAAAGATGTCAAGAGCAATCTTGATGCAATGGCTTTAATTGCAGAACAAGTCCCAGCAGGTCATGAGCGCACCATGAAATTTCAATTCCTTGCCACGCCTAAAGAAATTCGCGGTGCTGGAAAAGTTCAAGAGATAGTTTTCACAAAGACTGGTACTGATGAAGAGTTCTCAATTCCATGTGGGTTAGTGATTACAGCTATTGGTTATGAAGCTGCGCCACTTGCTGGGATTCCGTACGAGCGTGGCAAAGTTCTTAATATTGATGGCCGGGTTACCGAGAATCTTTATGTCGTAGGTTGGGCAAAACGAGGCCCATCGGGAGTTATTGGCACAAATAAATCTGATGCTGCAGATGTTATGCGATTGCTAGTTGAAGATTTGAAAGATCCAAAAGACTCTGGTGATATTACTGAGTTACTTGGTGATGGCGTCGTTGTTACCCAATCACATTGGGAAGCAATCAACGCTGCTGAAGTTGCAGCTGGTGAGCAAAAGGGTAAACCTCGGGTTAAGAGTTCTGATAAGACTGTATTGTTGAGTCAGGCAGGATTCTAGTTCACCAAAGTTTCACGCATTTGCAACCCCCTCTTAAGGCAGCGTAAACCACCATAGAGCGGCCCCTTCTCTACTGTTCTCCCATGAACTACTCAATCACTAAATTTTTACGAAGAATATTTATTGCCATCATAGCCACAGCCATCGTTCTCCCTACATCTGCTCAGGTTGCTCAATCAGCAACGTATACGCTTCCAAATGCACCCCTTAAGGTAACTTCATATCTTGGTTCTAAAGGGGTCGTTGTTCGTTGGACACCTGCAGAAAATGTTTTACCGGCGGTGACTGGATATGTAGTCTCGGCGGGTCCAGGGTCTTGCCCAATTTTTGTATCTGCAAAGAGCAACACAGTTGTCACCATGCCGGTTGTTGAAGGGCAGCCCGCAGGAACGCCTGTCGTCCAGGCCGTCAATGCGTATGGTTTCTCGAAGCCAACCGCCAGCAATCAGAGCTATACGAAGGCACAACTAGCGACAGTAGGCTTTGCAAGTAATAAAGCGATCCAAGTTTTACAACTTAGCGATCTACATGGTGCAATTGAGGTTGGAAATTCATTTGGCGCAGCGCTGCTCGCCAGTAACTGGGCGGCGGATCGTGCCGCCAATCCTGCGACAGTTGCACTCTCATCCGGCGACAATATTGGCGCTGCCCCACCAATTTCAACCGAGTTTGAAGAAATTCCAACAATTGAAGCGCTCAATTTAGCAAAATTAGATGTTTCAACCATGGGTAATCATGAGCACGACCGCAATCTCGATCACTTGAACAAGGTAATTGGCGCTTCTGAATTCGAATGGGTTGTCTCAAATTACAACCCCGACTCTTTGGCATCTCTGAAATCAGGCAACAAAGTTGCCAAGAATTACACAATTATTGATCGTGGAGGAGTGAAAATCGGCATTGTCGGTGCCAATACCCCTGAAACAATTGAGCAAGTATTTCCTGGAAATCTTGATTATAAGGATGCTTCAGGAGTCAAGAAAACAATTGATATAAGCCCAAGTATCGCCGGAGTGAACAGCGCGATTGTTGAGGCCAAGGCAGCAGGTGCTGAAATAGTAATCGCGCTTCTTCACCAAGGTTGGCTGGAGAATGGAGATGGCACGGCAAAGGGTCCACTCAATACACTTGCAGCGCAAATCAAAGGTGCGGTAGCGGTATTTGGTGGACATAGTCATCAGACATATGCGTCAGTGATTCCGGGATCGGCGCGAGTTGCACCAATGGTTCTTGGTCAAACACGTAACGCAGGAGTTGAATACACCCGCACACAGATTTGCATCCGTGCAGGAAAGGTTGTGGGTCAATCTATTCAGCATGTATTGAAATCTGCATCAGCCACCATTAATACCGGCGTTGTCAGCACTGTTACTACTCAGGATGCAACTGCAGCAGCTATGGTGAAGAAGTACAAAGATCAACTCACCGCGAAGCTGGATGTAAAAATTGGTAAGGTCTCTGGAACATTCCCAAGAGGAGGATCACCTGCTGTCGAACGTTCCGGTGAAACCCCGATGGGTAACTACATTGCCGATTTGATGCGAGCTAAATACAAGACTGACTTCGCCATCCAGAACGGTGGAGGAATCCGAGATACCTTCCCAGCAAAGACATATATACCTTCAGATACAACGCTTGTGCGTACAGGAACTGGAGCACTTGATGTAACGCTTGGCGATGCTTTCACTGTATTTCCATTCGGTAACCAGGTGGCAACCACAGTTGTTACGGGTGAAAATTTATGGAAGGCGCTTGAAAATGGTGTCGGTGGGAATTATCCAGGAGATGGTCGATTCCCACAGATTTCTGGTTTCAAGTACAGCTTTGACTCTTCAAAGCCAATTGGAAGCAGAATCGTTTCGGTAACCAAGCTCGATGGAACAGCCATCGCAAAAGACAGCAAAGAGTATTCACTCACCACGCTTGACTTCTTGATTTATGGTGGAGATGGGTATCTCAATGTTTTCTCTCCTTCGCAAGCAAAGGTCAAAGGAGCGCTGCTCGATATCTTCGTGGATGCTCTTAAGGCTGACATGGCTGCAGGAAAGGTCACACAAGTTCCAGTTGCCGATGGGCGAATTACAAAAGTCGGCTAGCCCAGTTAGTTAAATAGGGATAGGGGCGTTTCCGAGAATTCGGAGCGCCCCTACTTCTTTCTATGCGTGCATTTGGGAGGCATTAGGAAAACAGGTACTATGAGCGCTCACAATCGAATATGCGTGCGTAGCTCAACGGATAGAGCATCTGACTACGGATCAGAAGGTTAGGGGTTCGAATCCCTTCGCGCGCACGAGTTAAGCCTTTGGTGCCTTTCACACCAAGGGCTTTTCTTTTTATAGAAGCGCGCGAACTTCGACCTTACGGTTACACGCCTTAGAACCTTCGAGAGCTAACGCCATCGCTTCGTCGTGGTCTGCTGCGTTGATAATCCAGAATCCACTTTGAAATTCATCGTTATCGACATAAGAACCATCAAGTGTAATTCCTGCTCCTGCGCGGTTATCCACCAATTTTGCCGTACTAGGGGAATCAATTCCACAGGCAAAGATCCAATGGCCGTTATTCTGGAGCTTCTCGTTAAAGATATCAATAGCGACAATTTCAGCAGAAGTTCCCGTTCGTGAAGCGGAATCAATTACTGACAGTAGAAAACGCATTTTCACTCCCTGCTTATGCTCGAATAATTGTCACTGCGTTAAGAACAATAATTGCCAGAGCAACAACAATTCCAAGTTGCTTGGCTGGCAGAATTCCAACAAGTTTGGCAGCAATCGGTGCTGCGATGGTTCCACCAAGGGCCAAACCACCAACAATTGCCCAATCGATATCTATTCGGCCGATCTGGGCAAGAAACCCAACCGATGCCGCCACTGCAACTACAAATTCAGCCGCGCTCACAGTTCCAATTACTTTACGTGGCTCAGTTGAAGTCGTTGAGATAAGGGTTGGGGTAACAATTGGACCCCAACCACCGCCACCTGATGCATCAACAAATCCACCAGTAAAGCCCAGATAACTTAAAAAACGTGGGTTCTTGATCTCAACCATATTGACCTGACCTTCAGTCTTGAAGACGTTTCGATACAGGAGAAGGAAACCAAGGAAAAGAAGCAAGGTGGAAATGAAGATTTTTGAACTCGAGAGATCGATAAAAGAGAGGAAAGTTGCGCCAAAGAACGCGCCAATTCCGCCAGGGATAGCAAGGCGAATCAAAATCCTCTTGTCGATGTTCTCTGCATGCCAGTGAGAAGCACCTGATGCGAGAGTTGTACCCATTTCGGCGAAGTGAACTGCAGCTGAGGCAACGGCTGCTGACGCGCCAAGAGTGACAAGTAGTGTGGAGCTGGTAAGACCAAAGCCCATACCGAGAGCACCATCAATGAGCTGTGCGATGGTTCCTACAAAAGCAAAGAGAATCCAATTCATAGGAGAATCTTAAGGATTTTCTCTACGCTCTCATCGATCGGCGCGGTTCCATCGATAACTAAATCTGGATGGGACGGAC
>JBEANK010000027.1:0-9867 GCA_041165485.1 Actinomycetota bacterium
TTCATTGCCAACTTCAGGGGACGCGGCAACTGGCCATGGCTTCCGCGATATTGAATTAGAGCAAAAGGTTCTTGAGCTGACCCGCACTTTGGGAATTGGCGCACAGTTTGGTGGCAAGTACTTCTGCCACGATGTTCGCGTTGTTCGCCTGCCACGTCATGGTGCATCGCTGCCCATCGCAATCGCAGTTTCCTGTTCGGCAGATCGTCAGGCCAAGGCCAAGATCACCAAGGATGGAATCTTCCTGGAAGAGCTAGAGCGGGATCCTGCACACTTCTTGCCAGAGACAACTGATGAACATTTAAATGACAATGTTGTGGCGATTGATTTGAACCAACCAATGACAGCTGTTTTAGCTGAGCTCTCCAAGCACCCGGTAAAGACTCGACTTTCCTTAACTGGAACATTGGTTGTTGCCCGCGACTTGGCCCACGCCAAGATCAAGGCGATGATGGATGAGGGCAAGCCGATGCCTGAATACATGAAGAAATACGCTGTGTATTACGCAGGTCCGGCCAAGACCCCTGAAGGGTATGCATCAGGATCCTTTGGTCCAACAACTGCCGGTCGCATGGATTCTTACGTTGATTACTTCCAGGCTAATGGCGGTTCAATGGTGATGCTGGCAAAGGGCAACCGATCAAAGGCTGTTACCGATGCCTGTAAATCACATGGTGGTTTTTACTTAGGATCGATCGGAGGCCCAGCGGCTCGATTAGCACTGGATTGCATTACCAAGGTTGAGGTTTTGGATTTTGAGGAGCTTGGTATGGAAGCGGTCTGGAAGATCGATGTGGTTGATTTCCCTGCATTTATTGTTGTCGATGACAAGGGCAATGATTTCTTTGCTGAAACGAGCAAGCCGATGAGTATCGGAAAACGTTCCGAGGTTTAAGAGCGAGAGTTAAAAATCAGAGAAAGCGGCTTAGTAGTAATTACTGCGCTTGTGCTTTGAGAGCGCCTTACATGGGGTCTCATAGCGAATACTGATGTAGCGAAGTCCCCAACGAATCTGCGTTACAGGGTTGGTGCGCCAATCAGTTGAAACAACATTCATCTTGGTCGCAGGCAGCGCCTGAGGAATTCCATGTGCTCCAGAGTTTTTATTGCGAGCCTTGTAGTTCCAATTACTTTCCTTGGTCCACAACTGGTTCAAGCATTTGTACTCTTTTTCAGCAAAACCGTACTCATCCATCAGGATGCTCTTGGCAACCTTCTTCGCACCTAGCGGTGTTCGGGCTAGCTCGACCTGGCGGCTAACGGCAGAGACCAAAGCCATTTGAGTTGAGAAGATCGCACCTGATGCTGTGGCGGTGAGGTCATCCTCGCCAAATAAAGCGGCAACGGTTTCGGGCTCAACAATGGAAGCGGCCTTTGGTGCTTCGACTTCAACAGTTGAGGTCAAAGAGATCTCTAAAGCGTTGGCTGTTGGAAGCAGGGTCGCGATCAGAAGCAGGGAGGAGGAAACGCCCAGGATCGAAATCGACTTTGCCGACTTTGAAAAGCTCTTCATCTCAGTACCCCTTTCCTTCTCGCATCACCCGCCGGCCTTCACCCACGGTTTGGCCCCATGGCCAATCAGCCTCAAATGAGGCTCAATAACCTAAGGGGAATGGCTTTATGGTGCGGTAGATAGGGCGCATCGGCAAATCAAAGTACGCGGGAGTCGGAAATTCTCAGAAAACTACAAAGCTGTGGATAGGTAAAACCGCAGGTCAGACAGGGGAATGTCCGATATGTCCGAAATGTGACTGTGAGATTGTTTTAGGGGTGTTTTGCTCCCCTCGATAAAGGCTAACTTGCCGCTGGCCCTTCCAACATCTCAGTGACCAGAGCTGCGATCGGCGAGCGCTCACTTCGGGTCAAGGTGACATGGGCAAAGAGCGGATGGCCCTTCAAGGTTTCGACCACCGCGACAACTCCATCATGGCGACCAACCCGCAGGTTGTCTCGCTGGGCAACATCGTGGGTCAGAACGACCCGGGAGGCGGTGCCAATTCTGGAGAGCACCGTCAGCAGAACACCTCGCTCTAGGGATTGGGCCTCATCGACGATAACAAAGGAGTCGTGCAGAGAGCGACCACGGATATGGGTTAGGGGTAGGACCTCGATAAGTCCACGGTCGATGATCTCGTCGATCACCGGCTGACTGACCAAAGCCCCCAAGGTGTCAAAAACCGCTTGTGCCCACGGTGACATTTTTTCGCCCTCAGAGCCCGGTAGGTATCCCAGCTCTTGGCCACCCACTGGATAGAGCGGACGGAAGATGACAACCTTTTTGTGGAGACGTTTTTCCATGACAGCTTCTAAACCGGCGCAGAGGGCGAGGGCGGATTTTCCTGTTCCAGCTCGACCACCCAAAGAAACGATTCCAATATTTTCATCCAACAAAAGATCGAGAGCGATGCGCTGCTCTGCACTTCGACCATGAAGTCCAAAGGCTTGGCGATCTCCCCGGACCAACTTCAACTGTTTGTCAGCGGTAACTCGGGCAAGAGCTGATCCTTTTTCGGAGTGCAGTACTACCCCGGTATGAACCGGCAGTTGGTGGGCGGCTTCATGATCGGCGAATTCGCCGGAGTACAAATCATCTATCACACTGTGGCTGACATCGAGCTCTTCAATTCCGGTCCAGCCGCTATTGGAGACAAGTTCGGCCAAGTACTCCTGAGCTTCGACACCAACTGATGAGGCTTTGACTCGAAGTGGCAGATCTTTAGTTACAAGAACAACCTCTTTGCCATCTGACATCAAGTTTTTCGAGATCGCCAAGATTCTTGAATCATTGGTTCCATCGCGAAGGAAGCCATGAGGCAATGTAGAAAGATCGGTGTGATTGAGTTCGACGGAAAGGGTTCCGCCCTCTGGGGTAATTGTGAGCGCCTTATCTAAACGGCCATGGCTTACCCGCAGATCATCAAGGGCGCGCAAGGCGGCGCGGGCAAAGTAGCCCAATTCAGGGTGATCACGCTTGGTTTCCAGCTCTCCGATAACTGCGATCGGAATGATGACTTCATGTTCGGCAAATCTATAAAGCGCCCCGGGGTCTGCGAGCAAAACACTGGTATCTAAAACAAAGGTTTTCTTAGCTTTTTGACCTTTTGCAGCCAATGCTTGCTCCTAGATTTAATTGTTATCGCCGGGAATTGCTTCGGACAAGTTAAAAGGTAGAACCGCTACCAAGTAATTTTGCGCAGACACGCGTGATCCCAAAGTTAAATCTTGATATCGATTTAGGAACCGAAACGGCGTTGTCTCACAGAGTAAGAACGAAGGGCGCGGAGGAAATCAAGATGGCGGAAATCTGGCCAATACGCTTCACAGAAGTAGAACTCAGATAAGGCGCTTTGCCATAACAGGAAGCCACCAAGGCGTTGTTCGCCGGAGGTGCGGATTAATAGCTCGGGATCTGGTTGGCCTGCGGTGTATAAAAACTTTGAAATCTCTTCAGTTGTTAACTTTTCTTGCGCTTCTTTAATGGAGTGGCCAGCGGCCTCTTCCTCATTGAGGTAGCTCTTGACCGCATCAACGATTTCTCGGCGACCACCATAACTAATGGCAACATTAACTTCGACTCCATCATTGCGAATCGGCTTCAAAGAGCTGAGCTTTTGCTCCAGCCATGGTGGAAGTAGCTCAAGGGCACCGACCGCTTTGATATTCCAGCGACCGGTGGCTGCTAACTGATCAACAGTGTTTCCGATAATCATTAATAACTCATCAATCTCTTCTTGAGATCTCTTGAAGTTATCGGTTGATAGCAACCACAAAGTTACAACCTTGACCTGGGCATCATCACACCAGCCCAAGAAATCAATGATCTTGTTGGCACCTGCTTTATGGCCATGCGGATCATTGTCCGTTGGATTGGATTTTGCCCAGCGCCGGTTTCCATCAAGGATGACACCGACATGGTGTGGGGTCTTTGAAAAATCTAAAGATCGAACTAATCGCCACTCGTACAGTGGGTAGATTAGAGATTTGATGATCTTACGAATATTGGCGAACAACTCTGCGCTCCGCAGCGATGGATGCGATCGGAAGGGTTCCGGCCAAGATTAACCAGATCATCTTCTTCATCGACCAACGGGCTTTCACTGAAAATTGGATGGCGACAAGTACATAGACCGCGTAAACCCAGCCATGAACAAAGGGAATCCACGCCACAGCCTGCTTCCACTCCTCATTATTGAAAAGATACGCCACTGGCAGATCAACAAACCACAGTAGAAGAGACATAACTCCGGCTACTAACGCCATAAATCGGTACCGCTTAATTGCTCCGCTCATGGGGTAACTCTACGGCGATAGAAGGGTAGAAACACCACCACAGCTGCCATCAGCCACCAAATAACCACATAGGAGATGTGTTGCCAGTAGTAGCCCGGGATTTTCGGGTTGATCTTATCCTCGGTCACGCGGGTGCGCTGTAACTGGCGGCCATCACTACTTTCAGATCGGGCCAAGATGTAGCCATCATATAAATCCAAATCAGTCAGCCCGACAATTACAGCGCTATCTAATCGTGAAATAACTCCGGGGGAATTGTCAGCTCGATCCGTTGATTGACTTGCAACCAAAACCCCCTGAAGATCAATGGTCATTGATTGTTGAATCTCTGGGTTAACCATGCGCTCAGACCATAAACCGCGAACAACTAAAATTGCAGATTGTTCATTAACTTGGGCTAAGGCAACCTCCCAATCTGAAACAGCACCATTCCCATCATCTTGATTGGGTGCCTTGAAATGTGCAATGTACTTTCCTGTTAAGGAAACAGTTTTATTAAATGCATCCGCCCCGAGTGCTACACGAGGCTGTGCAACTGATTGCAGTGGAACGGCCTTGGTATCAACTGTACTAGCTACCTTTAAACTTTCCTTCAAATCTGCAGCACGTTGCAACTGCCATAAACCTAATCCAATAAAAAGAGTTGCAATAGCAAGTACGGCAACGCCTTGGACAAGTTTGGTAAAAAGTTTATTCGGTTGAGTCATCGCTTCGATCTATGCCCATGAAACGCTTATAAAAACTGCGCATCAAAAAGACAACGGCGATGAGCAAGATGCCGACAGTTAGTGAGCCGGCAGATCCCATGAAGATTTCTTCTTGTTTCATGCGATAATCATGTCATGCAATCAGCAGAACCGTTTGACTACGAAGCACGTTACGGCGCTGCCAAAGCCACTCGTTGGCCTGCGGTAGCCCTTATTGTTGCGATTCTGGGAATCGGTTGGCTGCTGTGGTCAGCGTTGTATCACTCAAATCCACCGCTGAGATCCCAGTTGGTTTCCTTTACTATTGAAAGTGATCGCCAAGCTTCAGTTCGATACTTCATCGAAAGAAGTGATAGCCAGCAAGTAGTTATCTGCACCCTGATCGCCCGTGACTTTGATAAAAACATTGTTGGGCAGATTGATCAAGAGATCGGTGCGGGAAAATCTAAGGTTGAACTGGTCACCGCGGTTCCTACGCGTAGCGAAGCGGTTAATGCCGATGTATCCAGTTGTCGCGCTGCATAAATAGCCAGTACCGTTACGCCTTATGACACAGACATGGTTAACCCAAGAGGCGGCAGATCGTTTGCGCGCTGAACTGGCCCAACTTGAAGGCCCAGGTCGCAAAGATGTCACCGCAAAGATCGAGGCTGCTCGTGCCGAGGGTGATCTAAAGGAGAATGGTGGTTACCACGCAGCTCGTGATGAGCAAGGAAAGATGGAAGCGCGTATTCGCCAGCTAAAGCAAATGTTAGAAAACGCTCATATCGGCACACCACCAGCAAGTGCAGATGGCAAAGTTGGAGCAGGAATGGTTGTCACCGCAATTATCGCCGGTGATGAGATGAAGTTCCTACTTGGTTCCCGCGAAATCTCTTCAGGTGATTTAGATGTTTATAGTGAGAATTCACCACTAGGGGCAGCGGTGCTAGGTCAAGAGATTGGTGTTCAAGTCTCTTATAAAGCGCCTAACGGTCGCGAGATTTCTGTAGAGATCGTAGCCGCTGAGTTTTACGCTTAAAGTTAAAACAACTTAGTTCGAGTAGTTTTTGTACTTTCGAATACTCAGCGGAATAAAGATCACCATCAGCAACACCATGTACAACAGCGATGTTTCTAGTGGATGCTGGCTTGGCCATGAGTTAGCTGTTGCGCCAAACTCATTTTTCAGACCAAACAATTGGCGACAGGCAGCAACCATTGTTGAAACCGGGTTCCATTCAGCAAAGTACTGCAGCGCCTTTGGCATTCCAGTGGTTGGCGCAAAGGCATTAGATAAGAAGGTCAATGGGAAGGTAACCAGGAAACCAACACTTTGAACGGTACGTGCCTCTTTGACTGATAGACCAACCAAAATTCCAATCCAAGAGAGTGCATAACCAAACATAAAGAGGAATAAGAAGCCAAGGCTGACTTGGACAAACCCCGAGGTTGGACGCCAACCCACTGCAAAACCAGCTCCTGCCATGACGGCAAGCACCAAGATATTAAGCAGCGCATCACCAAAGGTGCGGCCAAAGATCACCGCGCCACGTGAGATTGGGAGTGATCTAAAGCGATCGATTAAACCCTTCTTCATATCTTCCGCTAAGCCAATGGCTGTTGATGCCAAGGTAAAGGCAACGGTTTGCACAAAGATTCCTGGCATCAATAGCTGTACATACCCACCTGGTTGACCTGAATCAATAGAACCGCCAAATACATAACGGAACAAAAGCACAAACATCACCGGTTGAATTGTTGAGAAAACCAGAAGCTCTGGCACGCGAGCGAGTTGAAGTAGCTGGCGCTTAGTAATTACGACTGCATCACCGATTGCATGTTTCATTTCTTGCCGCCTCTCTTCTTCTTAACCGCAGGTTCTTCAACCGTTTCCTCCGCTACGTGTCCTGTTAGCGACAAGAACACATCATCTAAAGATGGGCGCTTTAAACCAATATCAAGTGGGTGGATTTTGGCATCATCCATTGCCCGCAACGCATCCATTAAATCCTTAGATCCATTAAGTACCGGTGCGCTAACTGTTCGAAGATCAACATGTGTTGCTTGACCACTAATCTTTGCGACAATTTCATTTGCTTTTGCAAGATCTGCGGGTTCGACTGTAATTTCTAGTCGTTCGCCACCAACCTGCTTCTTCAAAGCATCTGATGTTCCACGAGCAATAACCGTTCCACGGTCGATCACCGCGATTTCATCAGCTAGCTGATCTGCTTCCTCTAGATACTGGGTTGTTAAAAGCAAGGTGACTCCACCCTTTACTAGCTCTTGGATAACACCCCACATATCTTGACGACCACGTGGATCTAAACCAGTTGTTGGCTCATCCAAAAAGAGAATCTTTGGTTTAACTATTAAGGAGGCCGCTAAATCAAGACGGCGACGCATTCCACCTGAATAAGTCTTGATCGGACGTTTAGCTGCTTCAGTTAAATCAAAACGCTCTAATAATTCATTTGCGCGATCAATCGAGCTTTGTCGACCTAAGTGATACAAACGACCAAACATCACCAAGTTATCCCAGCCGGTTAATGTCTCATCAACAGCTGCATACTGACCTGATAAACCAATTTGCTCACGAACCTTGTCAGGATGCTTGATTACATCAATTCCTGCAACGGTTGCTGATCCAGAATCAGGTTTGAGCAACGTTGCGAGAATTCTCACAGTTGTTGTTTTACCTGCACCATTAGGTCCAAGTACGCCTAAAACTGTGCCTTCTTCAACATCAAGGGATAAATCATTGAGTGCTTTGACCTCGCCATTGCGATAGGTCTTTACTAAGTGTTCGGCTATAACTGATTTCACACCTTTAATACTACCTAAAGCACACCCTTCATCCAAGCAGGATCAAGAAATAAGCAAGTAGAATCGGCGCTCTATGAAGATGCAATCACCATTTCGAGATCTACCCCGTGAAGTTTCATCTCTCATTGCAGCATCTTTTTTTGTTGCAGTTGGTTTTGGCATCGTGATGCCTGCTATTCCAGTTTTTGCGAAATCTTTTGGAGTTAACAACGCAGCTATTGGATTAATGGTTTCAGCATTTGCTATCACTCGTTTCGCATCAGGGTTAATCTCTGGGGTTTTAGTCGACAAATTTGGTGAGCGAGCCGTTTTTTCCTCTGGAATCTTCATGGTTTCTGCATTTACATTTTTAGCTGGTGTTTCTCAAAGTTATGAGCAGCTACTGTTTTTTAGAGCAGCTGGTGGTCTTGGGTCATCGATGTTTTCGGTGGCGGCAAGTTCCGTTATTTTAAGATCTGTTAGCGATGACCTGCGTGGACATGCTCAATCTGTTTATCAAGGTTCATTTATTGTTGGTGGTATTGCAGGACCTGCAGTTGGTGGTGTCCTATCAGTGATTTCATTACGAGCACCATTTTTCGTTTACTCAGCCTTACTGCTTTGTTCTGGGTTAGTTGCGCTCTTTTTTCTTAAGGGAGATTCAATCGGTGCAAAAAGTAAATCAGCATCAGATCATGAGGCGACGACGGTAAGTGAAGCCCTCGCAATGCGCCCGTACCGAATTGCACTAGTCCTGGCTTTTATTGGAACATGGGTTTTCTTTGGCATGCGCGCTTCAATCCTGCCGGTCTTCGTCACCGAGGAATTAGGTTCAACAACCGCCATTGTTGGTTATGGATTAGCGATTTCAGCGATGGTTCAAGGGGCGGTTTTACTACGGGCGGGTCGTTACTCAGATAAAAATGGCCGACGTGCGGCCTCAGTGATTGGAGCCAACTTCGTCTTTGTAGGCATCCTTGTATTGACCTTTGCCGTTAACTCCTGGATGTATCTGCTCTCAATGATAATTCTTGGCTTGGGTGGAGCTTTTTTATCTACTACCCCAGCCAGCATTGTTGGTGACATCATCAAAGGTAAAGGTGGAAAAGTAATCGCAATCTTCCAGATGGCAGGAGATGCGGGAATGATTTTCGGACCAATCATCATCGGCTGGGTCTCCGATATTTATTCATACAGAACCGCATTTGGCTTCTCAGCGGTAATTTTTACAGTAGTTCTCTTTCTGGTCTACCGAATTCCTGAGACGAGAAATGTCGAAGGGCCTCAGGTAAATAACCTGAAGCCCCTCGATGAGGATCTTTAAATTAATTAATCATCGCCACGTAAGATTGAAAGCACGCGTAGGACTTCTAGGTACAACCATACGATTGTGACCATAAGACCAAAAGCTGCTCGCCATGACTCTGATTCTGGTGCTCCCGCAGCGATACCCTTTTGAATTGAATCAAAATCAAGAATCAAGAAGAAAGCTGCAAGAACCATTCCACCTGTTGCAATGATCAATCCAAGTCCACCTACGTTGTAGATGCTTGTTCCTGTGATCAATGAAGAAACAAATGAAACTAAACCGAGTACGAGGTAACCGATTAATGCGGTCATAAGTACCTTTGTGAACTTTGGAGTTACACGAATGCGACCGCTCTTGAATGCAAAAAGCATTCCGGCAAATGCGCTTATGGTTACCAAAATTGCTTGGCTGACAATTCCGTCGTAAACGGTGTTGTAAAGGTTTGAGATTGTTCCAAGTGCAAGACCCTGGAAAGCTGCGTAAGCAATCGCCATCGCAGGCTTTACAGTCTTGCTAAATGAGTTAACCAATCCAAGGACAAGTCCGCCGATAAAGCCGAGCATTAGCGCTCCACCACCGAGGTTAAGTGTCCAAGCAACAGCACCAACAGTTACTAGTACTGCAAACATAATTGCTGTGCGTGCGACAACATCATCAATTGTCATACGTCCTGTGCGCAATGATGATGCGGCAGGTGTGTTGTATAAATCTTCTAGCGCTGCTGGGTCTGAGTTAATTGTGCTCGGATCGAATGCAGCGTATCCACGCTGATTA
>JBEANK010000028.1:0-9797 GCA_041165485.1 Actinomycetota bacterium
TCATTGCTCTTTACCCCCGCAAGTACGTAATTGAGTAAGTCAGGCAGCATTAGGAAGGTAGATGCTCCTTTGATTGCAGGAGTGTTACGCGCAGCATGTAGCTGATAAGCAGTGTTGAAGAAGATGAATTGAATACCAGTCCGTTGGTAAATCCACTCACGCCCTAGAGTTTCGGAGATAGATTGCATCAGGCCATCGGTGCGTGAATCGCGATAACAATATGGATCTTCAATCAACTCTCCTTGAGAATCCAAAAGTCCATAATCAACAGCCCAGGTATCAATACCGATTGAGACAATTTCGCCTAACTCTTGTGCTTTTGTTAAACCAGTTTTGACTTCATCAACGATTCTCGCCCATTCCCACCGCAAGCCGCGATCTTCAAACTGTTGTGCCTCGTGTTTGAAGCGGTGAACCTCTTGGATATGAAGCAGACCATTTTCAAGCGAGCCGACGGCTACGCGCCCACTAGAGGCGCCAAGATCGATTGCGGCACAGAACTTCATGGTTTTTATCGCAAGAATGCTGCCGAAACTCCGCCATCAACTGGGATATGGAGCCCAGTTGTTAGTGAAAGCTCACCGCTGAGCAGAACGTAAACCGCAGCAGCGATGTGTTCGGGAAGAACCTCTTTCTTCAAAATAGTTCTCTTTGCATAAAACTCACCGAGTTTAGATTCTTCAACACCGTACACAGCTGCGCGATTTGCTCCCCAACCGGAAGAGAAAATTCCAGAGCCCTTGACGACGCCATCCGGGTTGATGCCATTAACGCGGATACCATGCTCGCCAAGCTCAGCCGCTAATAAGCGAACCTGGTGAGCTTGATCTGCTTTGGTCGATCCATAGGCAATGTTGTTGGGGCCAGCAAAGATGGAATTCTTAGAGGAGATATAGACAATATCTCCACCAAGCTTTTGGGCCAACATCGCTTTTGTGGCTTCACGTGAGACTATGAACGAACCACGCGCCATGATGTCATGCTGCAAATCCCAATCCTGTACCGTCGTTTCGACAAGCGACTTACTAATGGATATGCCGGCATTGTTGATCACTATGTCGATTCCACCGAATGCCAGATTTGCCGCTGCAATCGCATCCGCTATCGCTTCTTCGTTGGTGACATCCATGGCGATTCCAATTGCTTTATCTGAATTTCCAATTTCAGCAGCAACAGCCATTGCTCCATCTTTATCGCGATCTGCAACAACAACACATGCGCCTTCAGCAGCTAAGCGAAGCGCCGTTGCCTTTCCGAGCCCAGAGGCAGCGCCTGTAACGAGGGCGATACGACTTGCAAGTGGTTTTGGCTTTGGTGCGCGCTTGAGTTTTGCTTCTTCCAAATCCCAATATTCAATGCGGAATTTTTCAGATTCAGGTATTGGTGCATATGTTGATATAGCCTCCGCGCCACGCATCACATTTATAGCATTGATGTAGAACTCGCTGGCAACTCGTGCAGTTTGCTTATCTTTGCCGTAAGAAAACATTCCGACGCCGGGTACCAAGATGATGGCTGGGTCTGCACCGCGCATTGCAGGGGAGTCCTTGAGCGCATGACGTGTGTAGTAATTGGCATAGGTTTCACGATACTTTTCATGTAGCTCAGTAATGCGTGCCAATACCTCTTCAAGCGGTGCATCTGGCGCAGTATCAAGCACCATTGGCGAAATCTTGGTGCGAAGAAAGTGATCGGGGCAAGAGGTGCCGAGCGCAGCTAGCCTAAATAGTTCCGCGCTCTTAGTGAAATCTAGAACAACATCGGCGTCAGTAAAGTGACCAACCATTCGCACGTCACGAGATGCAACGCCACGAAGGTGCGGCGCCAATTCAGCGGCACGAGCCTTGCGGGCTGCAGCATCAAGAGGCTTGTACTTGTCAACTACGGGTCCAAATGGATCCTTCTTGCCCTTTGCCTTAATAAATTCCTCAGCCTTTGTAATTGCTGCGATTGAGCGCTCTTCACACTCTTTACTTGTAGCGCCCCATGTTGTTAAACCGTGGCCACCCAAAATGCAACCTTTTGCTTTGGGATTTTCAGTAGCGATCTTCGCCATATCAAGGCCAAGTTGAAATCCAGGGCGTCGCCAATCAACCCAAAGAATCTCATCGCCAAAGCATTCACGAGTGAGTTTTTCTCCATCAACCGATGTGGCCAGTGCGATGATTGAATCTGGATGTAAATGGTCTACATGATCAAATGGCACTAAACCATGCATCGTTGTATCAATACTTGGCGCAGCCCCCGAAGTTCCAAAACGGCAATAATCAAAGAGTGCAACCATTTCATCTTCATGTTCGACGCCACGGTAGACATTTTTCAAAGCCTTAAACTTCTCTAGCTCTAAAGCAGCTAAGCCAGCTTCTGTGAGCGTTCCTAAGTCTCCGCCTGAACCTTTTACCCAAAGCACCGTTGTATCTTGGCCAGTTGCAGGATTTGGAACTGATCCCTTGGCTGATGTATTTCCACCTGCGTAATTTGTAAATCTCGGCTCAGAACCGAGGCGATTACTACGTTCTAGTAACTCTTTTACGACTTTCGGTGTTGACATTACGCTCCCCACCCTGCCTGTGCGCCACCAACGCGTTCTGCAGCAATTTTTTCAGCATAACCGCTACGTGCATAGGCGCTCTTAGGATCTGGTTCGACACCAATCTCGCTGCGAAGTTCATCAAGAAGTGGACGCACATCTGTGTTGTATGCATGCATCAAAATGTCATTGCCAGCAAGAACATCACCGGCTTGTTGGGCCTTCTTCAGTGCCGCTTGATCGACAAGGAGCGCTTTGGCGACAGCTTCTTGCACGTTGGTAATAGAGCGAATCTGCGCAGGAATCTTAGGTTCAATGTTGTGGCATTGATCGAGCACATAAGAAACTGGAGTTCCGACATCAAAGCCACCGTTCTGGTTAACCTCATGCATGATGCGGAATAGCTGGAATGGATCTGCAGCTCCGACAATGAGGTCATCATCAGCGTAGAAACGTGAATTGAAGTCGAATGCTCCAAGTCGCTTCTTGCGCAAGAGGAAGGCGACGATGTATTCAATATTTGTTCCTGGTGCATGATGGCCAGTGTCAACACAAACCGATGCTTTTTCGCCAAGTTCGAGACAGTGCACATAGGAAGTGCCCCAATCTGGAACATCGGTTGAATAAAAAGCAGGTTCGAAAAATTTGTATTCCAAAAGCATTCGCTGATTAGGACCTAGTCGGTCATAACATTTGCGAAGTGATTCTGCGAGACGGTCTTGACGTTCAGCCAAATTATCCTGGCCTGGATAGTTAGTTCCGTCAGCAAACCAAAGTTTGATGTCTTTTGCACCAGTCTTATCCATGATGTCGATGCATTCGTAGAGATGATCAACTGCCTTTTGACGAATCTTGGCGTCGGGATGGCAGACGGAACCTAATTTGTAATCATCATCCTGAAATGTATTGGAGTTAATTGTGCCCAGGCGAACTCCCAAATCAGCAGCATAATCAGCTAAATGCTTGTAATCATCGACCTTATCCCATGGAATATGGAGTGCAACTGATGGGGCAGCGCCAGTGAATTTATGGACTTGCGCCGCATCCGCAATCTTCTCGTAAGGATCGCGTGGAACACCTGGCTGTGCAAAAACCTTGAAACGAGTACCTGAATTTCCGTAAGCCCAGGACGGAGTTTCAATCCAGAAGCGCTTGAGTACTTCCTTAGCTTCTTTTGGTGATGCCATTGTCGTGCTCCTTCTATTAGTGAGTAGTAGTTGTAATTCTTATTTCAGATAAAAAACTTCTTCAAGTTGAAGAAAACCTTCATCAGGGCGCTTTCCTGCGAGGGCGACAAAGAACGGGGCCATATCAGCTTGCCATTTGTCATTAACTTCACGAGCTGCCATACCAGCCTTAGCTGCGGCTAAGTCAGGAGTTTCAAAGTAACCAAAGAGAGTTCCATCGGTGCGATCAAGAAATAAAGAGTAGTTAGTCCATCCGGTTTCGCGTAGAGCCTGCAACATTTCGGGCCAAACTTCAGCGTGGCGACGTACATATTCATCCATCATCTCGGGACGAACCTGTAACCGAAAACCCACTCGTTGCATAATTAAATGCGCTCCTTCATGAAAGCAAGTGCTGTTCCTGCGAGATCATCGGAATCGCTCCATAGATTTCGCCAGACACAGAGTGTATTTGAGAGTGCAGGATCTACAACCGCAGATGAAAACGATTCAAAGGTGATAGGACCCTGATAGTTAATCTTCTTGAGTGCTGCAAAAAATGTATCGAAATCAACATTGCCGGTACCAAGATAACCACGATGGCTCTCTCCGATGTGGACAAAACCGAGTCTGTCTCCCGCAGCTAGAACAGATTTCTCCATTCCATCTTCTTCAATATTCATGTGGTAAGTGTCCAGGTGAACAAATGCGTTTGGACGGTTTACTTCATCGAGAAAAGCCAGCCCCTCAATACCCGTATTGATGATATTTGTTTCGTAACGGTTGACAACTTCTAAGTTGATATTAATTCCTTTATCTGCCGCATAGTCTGCTAGTCGTTGCATAGCTGCGACAGAATTGGCTCGATTCTCTTTGGAGGCGGGCCCTGGATATTTGCCTAATGAGCAGTAGATGACACCACAAAGTTCGGTTCCGCCAAGATCATGGAGAACATCTGTTGCCTTACGGAGGAGCTCATCTCCCTTAGCGACAATCGACAAATCAGTACTTGTGACATCGGTTGCAGGTGAAAGTCCAAGCGAGGCGTGAGCGCGAACACCATATTCGGCGAGAAGATCCTTAGTCATTGCAGTATCGACATTCCAGGGATCAAGCAGTGCAATTTCAACATAGTCATAACCTGAACGTGCAGCACCGCTGATTGCAGCTCTAGCTCCTGCAGGTGACCAATCTCCGGCCCATACAAGTGCATGACCACCAAATTCAAGTCGCTTTGCAACTGACATTTCATTTCTCAATTCTTAAATTAGTTTTTAACTGTTCAAACTATCCTTAAAGAGATTCAGGCAGTTCCCCGAAGGGAACTGCCTGAATCCGTAGAGCCTTGCTTCTAATCAGGGAAATTAGAAGTTGAACTGATCTACGTTGTCCTTTGTGAAGACAGTAGCTGGTCCGAGGATGATTTCGTTTCCGACTGCACCCTTTGTCACCTTACGTGACTTCAAGCCCTTGTCGCCCTTACCGGACTTAACAGTAGCTCCGACCTTAACTGATGCCTTCTGGTTGATGATTGAGTTAGCAACCTGAGCAGCAACGTATCCGAAGTTCTCTACATCCCAAAGTGATGCCTGAGCTCCTGATCCATCCTTGATGTATGTCTTCATATCATTTGGAAGACCAAGGCCTGTTACGAATACCTTGCCCTTTGAAGCAGATCCGCTGACGTACTTAGCAGCTGCAACGATACCAACTGATGTTGGAGCAACGATTACCTTGAGGTTTGGATACTTCTGGATAAGACCCTGTGTCTCAGTTGTTGACTCTTCTGGCTTATCAAGACCATAAGCAGTAGCAACTACCTTGAGCTTTGGATACTTAGCAGCGATTTCCTTGTTCATGAAATCGATCCATACGTTCTGGTTTGTAGCATCTGGAGTTGTTGAAAGAATTGCAACTTCTCCTTCTCCACCAGCAAGGTTGTTAGCTGAAGCAGCAAGTGCCTGGCCAATTCCTTGTGATGATGCCTGGTTGATAAATACTGAACGTCCTGCTTGTGCAACATCTGAATCGTATGTAACAACTGTTACACCCTTCTTCTGTGCTGCCTTAAGTGCTGGAACGAGAGCGTCCTTATCGTTTGCAGCAAGAATGATTACGTTGTAACCAGACTGAACTGCTGCGTTGATTTCCTTAACCTGTGCTGCTGCAGTAATTTCTGTTGGGCCCTTGTATGCACAAGTTGCCTTGAGTTCCTTACATGCACGCTGTACACCCTTGTCAGCAGCTTGGAAATATCCAATTGTGCCGAGCTTAGGAATGTGAGCGATCTTTAACTTGGTTGCTGCAGAAGCAGGTGCAACAGCTCCAGTTACAAGTGTTGTTGTAACAAGTGCAGCTGTTGCGATTGCTGCGAGTACTTTCTTCAAGGTGTTTCCTTTCGTTGAAAACGCTGTGAAATATTTATTTCACAACCCGTGCCTGGTTCAGAACAGAATCTGTCTGAGCCCGTGCCGAAACTCTATGCGGGAGCAAGGCAAACTTCTAGTGTTGATTTATAACGATTTGGTGAATGTCTTAAAGAGAAAAGTAAATCCCCGATGAAGAACTGGTTGAATTGTTCAATCATCGGGGATTTCCCCAATTTACTTAACCCTTATTGGCTGCTGTTGCTCGCGCTCTCTTGTACTTATCAACTAAGACCGGAGCGGCTACAGAAATCAACAACAAGATACCTGTGACGATTGTGCGCCACTGTGCATTGATTTCCTGAAGCGTTAACCATGATTCAACGCTGCTGGCAAGCAAGACACCAGCAACAACGCCCCACATGGTTCCAACGCCACCAAAGATCGAAACTCCGCCGAGCAAGCATGCTGAAATTACTAAGAGCTCCAATCCAATTCCATTGTCTGCTTGCGCAGTTGAGAATCGGAATGTGTAAATCACTCCAGCGACTCCAGACATAAATCCAGTAAAGGTGAAGACGATGATCTTGTGTCGAGTCACGTTGATACCAGCAAAGCGGGCAGCTTCCGGGCTTTGTCCAATCGCAAGCGTTCGACGTCCAAATGCGGTGTTGTGTAGCAGTAATCCAAAGAAGAGTCCGAAGATAATAATTACCGGAAGAGTCTGCGGGATAAATGTGGTTCCGATCGTGTCAAAACCCCAAGTAGTCCAGAATTCTGGGAACTCGTTTACAGTTTCTGTTCCAAGAATTCCATTTGCAATTCCTCGATAAAGTGCAAGGGCTCCAATAGTTACAGCAAGAGATCCAAGACCTAGTTTGGTTACTAAGAAACCATTCACAAATCCACATGCCGTACCGACTGCCATAGCGATAAGAATGGAGAGCCAAATTGGCGCTCCTGCCGCATATGACCATCCCAGCATGGCGCTACTGAGAGCCAGAATTGAAGCAATCGACAGATCAATCTCACCAGTAATGATGAGAAAGACCATCGCAAAACCCATAATCATGATTTCACTTGAATTTGAAAAGATTTGTGAAACGTTGATTGAGCTTAAGAAATTATCTGTTGTGAATGAAGCAAGCACCCACACTGCCAAGAGAAGCGCCAAGATTGCCGTGTCCCATGACTTACGCACTTTAAAGGTATTTTTCTCAGACACGTTTAGACCCTTTCCTTAATACGTTGCGCCAGTAAGGCTTTCTCGGTTCGTCGAGCCAAAATTCGATCTGCATAAATTGCAACAATAAGTAGTAAACCGTTAATCGCAGACTTCCAGAAGGCATCGACACCGAGCGCTGCAAGAGCACCTTGAATGGTCTGAACTAGAAGTGCGCCGATAACTACACCAACTGCGGTACCCGCTCCACCAAGGAGTCCAATACCACCAATAACTGCAGCAGCTACTACCGCAAGCTCTTGTCCATAGAAAGCGGTTGAGTCCACTTGGGCAAAGCGCATTAAGTAAAAGACTCCTGATATTCCGGCAATGAAGCCACAGAAGATGTAAGCCAAGAAAGTTCTACGGAAAACTTTAAGTCCTACTAAATCTGCTGCAGGGGGATTGCTGCCGATTGCATAACAGTCGCGGCCAGCTTTGGTGTATTTCATGTACCAACCGACGATGACCATCAAAATCAGAACCATCAAGAATGGGAAGGGCAGAAGCCCTGCAAAAGTTCTCTGACCCAATGAAAGTAGACTTGGCGGCATTTCTTGTGCGTTGTAGTCGACAGAGTTTGAAACAACATAAACCCCACCGCGAACGATGTACAACGTGCCGAGAGTTACAACTAGCGATGGCAGTCGTAGACCTGCAACCAAAAGCCCATTAATCACACCAACCGCGATACCTACTGCACCACCAATGAGGAAGCATTGAACCCAGGTAAATGACGGGTTCTTTGCGCAAAAGTCGGCAACGAGCCAGGCTGAGAATCCAACAGTCGAGGCGATTGAGAGATCGATATGACGCATAATCATGACCGGTGCCATACCAATTGCAAGCAGAGCAACAATCGCAGTTGCTGAAAGTAGATCGCGGGTACCGTCACCGGTAACAAATCGAGGATTGATAAATCCAGTAATGCCAATTGAGAAAATTAAGATGACGCCGAGGCTCGCTTCACGCCCGAAAACCCGCTTCTTAAATAGAGATGCCACTGTTAGATGCCCTTCTTTCCGGTGGTAGCTGCGGCGATTACATTTTCTTGAGTCGCCTCTTTACGTGAGAGCTCGGTGACTTGGCGACCTTCACGCATCACGATGATGCGATCTGCCATACCAAGAACCTCAGGCAACTCACTTGAAATCATCAATACTGCCTTGCCTTCGCCTGCTGCTTTATCAATGAGCTTGTGAACTTCAGACTTAGTTCCCACATCGATTCCTCGCGTAGGTTCATCAACTATGAGCAAATCTGGATCAGTTGCAAGCCACTTAGCAAGTACTGTCTTCTGTTGATTACCACCTGAGAGGCGATCTACGGGATCAGACTGATCGGCATATTTAATGCTCAGATTTTCTTTCCACTCGTTGGTAAGTGCTCGCTCCTTCTTAAAGTTAAGAAAGATTTTTCCCTTAAGCCGATCGAAAGATTCCATCGAAATATTGCGATTGACGCCAGCGACCATGAAAAGACCTTGCTGACGGCGATCTTCAGGAACTAGCGCAATCTTTTCGGCCATAGCTGTAATCGGTGAATTCTTCTTCAACGGTTTGTTATGGATTTTTACTGAACCAGATTCATATGAATCAACTCCGAAAATAGAGCGGGCGATTTCAGATCGACCGCTTCCAACGAGGCCAGCCAAGGCAACGATTTCGCCCTTGCGAACAGTGAAGGAGACATTTCGGAAATAGGCCGGATTTGTAAGGTCATTGACCTCCAGAACTACCTCACCAATTGGATGCTCGGTCTTTGGAAAGAGTTCAGTGAGCTCGCGCCCCACCATTTCTTTAATGACAGTCTGAAGATCTGTCTGAGTGATGGATTTTTCAGAGACCGTGGCTCCATCGCGCATGACGGTGATGTAATCCGAGATTGCAAACACCTCGTCGAGGCGGTGGCTTACGAAGATGACTGCCTTATTAGCTGCCCTTAGATTGCGCATCACTGTCATAAGACGTTCAACCTCAGAAGCAGATAACGCAGCTGTTGGCTCATCCATCAAAATAATATTTGCATTCATAGAAAGCGCTTTGGCAATTTCTACAACTTGCTGATCAGCAATAGATAATCCTCGTGCTTGGCGTTTTGGATCGAGGTCGACCCCGAGCTCTTTGAAGAGTTTCTGCGCTTGTGTTTCAGCTTCCTTCCAATCAATCGCCAGACCTTTTTTAGGTTGACGACCAACAAAAACATTTTCAGCAAGAGATAGATCAAGGAAAAGTGATGGCTCTTGATAGATAACTGCAATACCTTGGTCGATTGAAGCCTGTGGCGAACCAGAAATGAATGGCGCACCACCAAGCGTTATCGTTCCTGAATCATGTTCATGGACACCGGCAAGAATTTTGAGCATTGTTGATTTGCCCGCACCATTTTCGCCAAGGAGAGCATGAATCTCACCTGCACGAACTGAGAGATTTGTTCCGCGAAGTGCAATTGCACCTCCAAATCTTTTCTTTACATCCTTCATTTCAAGAAGAAGGTCGCCCTTGTTCGCCAAT
>JBEANK010000029.1:0-10109 GCA_041165485.1 Actinomycetota bacterium
GATGCTCCCCCATGATCAATTAACCGCGATGTTAACGGCAGCGGATTTATTCATCTGTCCTTCAATTTATGAACCACTTGGAATTGTTAACCTAGAAGCGATGGGCTGCGAAACCGCGGTTTTGGGCTCACGCGTCGGCGGCATTCCAGAGGTTGTTGCTGATCAAGAAACTGGCGAGCTTGTTGATTACAATGGTGAGGCCGCCCCATTTGAAAAGGCTTTAACGGAGTCCATCACTCGTTTATTGTCTCAGCCAGATCTACTTAAAAAATATGGGGCTGCAGGACGTGTTCGAGCTCAAAAACTATTTGGATGGGATGCCGTTGCAGCGCTGACTGTGGATCTCTACCGCCGTGTGCTTGCATAAATGAGTCGTAAATCGCTGTTCCACTTTATTTTGGTTGGAATTTTATGGGGCATCCCATACCTATTGATGAAGGTTGCCGTTGAGGATTTCCCACCAGCTGCAGTTGTTGCTGGCCGCACCTTAATTGGTGCCTCTATTTTGATTCCAGTTGCTATTTATCGCAAGAAGTTTAAAGGCGCGGTCTTAGGCTTTAAGTTTGTTGCCTTCTACGCACTAATGGAGATGATCGGTCCCTGGATTTTAATTACAACCGCAGAGCAAAAGATTAATTCTGGGCTTGCTGGATTGTTGGTTTCCACCGTACCAATCTTTGCAACAATCATTACCTCGTTACGCGGTGATCATTCAGTGTGGCAGTTCAAGCGAATTGTTGGAATAGTTGTTGGCTTCTTCGGTTTGATCTTGGTCGTTGGCCTTGAAAGCCTGACAGGAACAAGTGATCCACTTTCAATCGCGATGGTGATTCTGGCTTCGATGGGTTACGCGTACGCGGTGATCATGGTTACCTCTAACCTGCCATTGGTTGATGGAATTGCAATTAACGGTCTTGCAATGGCGCTGACAACAATCTTCTGGGCACCGGTTGCTATTGCTCAGTGGCCAGCTAGTATTTCGATGGATTCTGCCTTGTCTTTGATTGCTTTGGGAGTCTTTAGTACCGCATTTGCATTCATCTTGTTCTTTAAGGTCATGGAAGAGATTGGACCTGCGCGAAGTTCACTAGTTACTTACTTAAATACCGCAGTTGCAGTTGTTCTAGGTGTAATTATTCTAAGAGAGCCTTTGACTGCGGGAATCATCATTGGGTTGCCACTTGTATTGGTAGGTTCTTATCTTGCAAGCCGGAAGAGCCAAGTTCAATAGATCGAACTATTACGTCCTGTCACCAAACCCAAGTTTTGCAAGCAGCTTTGGATCCTTTTGCCACTCCTTTGAAACCTTGATGTGAAGTCCCAGGAAGATCTTTGCCGCAAGTGCACGCTCGATATCTGCGCGTGCGCGAATCCCAATCTCCTTTAAACGAGCTCCCTGGTGTCCCAACAAAATAGCCCGTTGGGAATCACGCTCTACGTGAATCGTTGCATGAACATCGAAAAATGGGCGTGAACCCTTTTCCTCTCGCTCACCGAACTCATCAATTGTCACAACAATCGAATGTGGCAGCTCTTCACGTACATCTTGCAGCGCTGCCTCTCGGATGAACTCACAGATTAATTGCTCGATCGCTTGATCACTTGTTGTTCCCTCGGGATAGTACTGGGGGCCAGCCGGAAGGTTTTTTCCAATAAGTTCATTGAGCAGATCCACTTGATCATGAATTGCAGCCGAGACCGGAATAATTTCATCCCAGACAAAGCCTTCGGCGATCTTCATGATGCCAAGCAGACGAACCGCTAACTTTTCCTTTGAAATCAAATCTGTCTTAGTAATTACTGCAAACTTCTTAGCCTTTGGGTGCTTTGCAATTTCTGCAGCGATAAATGTGTCACCAGCCCCAGATGTCTCATCAGCGGGAATGCACATAATCACGATGTCGACAGAGTCCATGCTTTGATCAACAACTTGATTGAGGCGCTGACCCAATAAGGTCTTTGGCTTATGAACTCCTGGTGTATCCACAAGAACTGCTTGGAATTCGGGGCGGTGAACAATGCCGCGGATGGCTGTGCGAGTCGTATTAGGGTGGTGTGAGGTAATTGCAATCTTGCTACCCACGAGCGCGTTAATAAGAGTTGATTTTCCTACGTTTGGGCGGCCAACAATAGCCACAAAGCCCGAACGAAAATCACTCATAGGATTATTCTCTCATTAATTTGCTCCAACAAACTCCACAGCATCTGCGACAGATGTAACGATTTCTGCAGCTCTTTCACCAATTAACCGATGACAACCTTCGCTTGTCGGAGAGTTAATAGGTCCCGGAATCGCCATAACTGGTCGAAAGATCTCTGCCGCATCACGTGCGGTTCGCAACGATCCACTTCGAAAAGCAGCCTCCACAACCAGGGTTGCTTTAGAAAGAGCTGCAATCAAACGATTGCGAGTTAAGAAACGATTAGGAAGCGCTCGGTGTCCCGGCATGAACTCTGTAACCATTGCGCCTGATTCACAGATTTCAGCAAACAATCTGGTGTTTCCTGCTGGGTAGTTGATATCAATTCCAGAAGCCACAACTGCGACTGTTACTCCTTCAGCAATCAGCGCACCTTTGTGTGCGTAGGAGTCAATTCCGTAAGCTCCCCCGCTAACAATTGCCCACTCGCGATCTGCAAAACCTGCCGCAAATTCTCCAGCAATTCTTGCTCCATATGATGTTGGATTACGCGTTCCCACAATGGCTAATGATGGTTGGTGTAATGCGTTGATGTTTCCCTTGAGAATTAAACCAATCGGAGGGGCCGCGAGATCATTGAGTTGTTCAGGCCAATCTTTATCAGCTGGCGAAATCAGGCGTGCATAGTGTTTATCAATTTCGGTCAGGATTTTGTCGCCATTTGTTTCGCGCAGATTAGTAATTAACTTTTCATGCTTAATCGGGTCATATCCTCCATTGAGCAACTTGTTGTATACGGCAAGTGCCCCATGGGTTGAAATCTCAGCACACCAGAATGTATGACCGCCTTCGACAATGCTAAACAAACAGGCCCGCGCTAACTGCTCATTCATGCTTCGACCTTGCCTCTCATTGCATGTGCGGCTTCAACATCCTGCATCGTTGGGATGGGATGCCCATGTAAATCAGCAAAACTCCATGAGGTTCGAATGATTTTGTGAAGTCCGCGCGCGGTGATCTGCTCTCGATCTAATTCATCATGTAGAAAGTTCATCGCCTTACGTTCTGGTTGAAAGGTAGATCGCAAGGCACGTGCTGGAATCTGAGAGTTTAAACTCCAACCCATTCCGGCAAAACGTTTTTCAGCAATTGCACGAGCGGTGATGACACGTTTCCTAATGGTCTGGCTACTTTCTCCGAGTTCATTACGGGCCATATCTACGCGGCCTACCGGTTCAACTTGAACTCGTAAATCGATGCGATCCATTAGTGGTCCTGAAAGTTTTCCTAAGTACCGCCGAACTTGTTGCGATGTGCAGGTGCAGTTTCGACCTCGACCGGTGAACTTGCCACATGGACATGGATTAGCGGCTAATACCAATAAAAACTGGGCAGGAAAGGTTAGATTTCCGATGCTTCTGGCGATTGTTACAGTTCCCGACTCCAGCGGTTGTCGTAAAGAATCTAAAACTCCGGGACCACATTCAGGGGCTTCATCAATGAAGAGAACACCATAATGGGCAAGGGAACATGCACCTGGCTTAATGACATGCGAACCTCCTCCGACCATGGCGATTCGTGTTGTTGTGTGATGGGGAGAAACGATTGGAGCAAGCAAAGACAAAGGTGAGCGTTGAGTCAAAGTGCCTGCTATGGAGTGAACCGCTGTTACCTCTAAGGCTTCTTCAATGGATAAAGAGGGCATGATCGTTGGAATTCTTTCGGCGATCATTGTTTTTCCAGCTCCTGGTGGACCGATCAGAAGAATGTGATGACCACCGATTGCTGCAATCTCAGCAGCTAAGCGCGCAGCGGATTGCCCAGCAACATCTGCAAAATCTAAACGGGTATCGGTTTGTTCCCACTGTAGATCGATTTCTTGAACAACTTCACGTTCGCCTGTACGAAGCCAACGTAAAACTTGTTTTAGGTGCTCCATCGGAACTATGGTCATTGATTGCATCAGCTGTGCTTCTTCATAATTTGCCGCTGGTACCACGGCGGTTCTGACACCTGCTTTGTACGCCGCCATCAGCGCCGGTAAAACTCCGCGCACTGAACGAATTCTTCCATCTAACGAAAGTTCGCCAAGAAATAGAAGTTCGGCAATTCTTTCATGGGGCACGGTGTCATGAGCCGACAACAGTGCGACACAGATTGCTAAATCAAAACTTGATCCGCTCTTTGGCAACCAAGCAGGCGATAATGAAACCGTTACCTTTCGATTGGGCCAAACTTCACCACAGTTAACAATTGCACTTCGAACTCGATCCCGTGATTCTGAGAGCGCAGCATCTGGCAATCCCAACAATGCATAACCCGGCAAGCCCTCTGCAATATCAACTTCGATTGTCACAAGGTGGCCCTCTAAACCTTGCAACGCGACTGAATGTGTCAATGCAAGAGTCATAGCATCTTCTCGCGGTATTCAATGGAAAGCTTTCCATCTGGCTGCACTAAAACCGCTGCAACATCGATTTGATAATCGCATCCTAAGCATCCATGTGTGGCTAACCAGGCAAGGGCTAAACGTTGCATGCGAAGGGCTTTTTCGCGATTGATCGCTTCGAGAGGGTGACCAAATGCAACTGAACTACGAGTCTTGACTTCTACAAATGAAAAAATTCCGGAGGGATTCAGGGCGACGATATCTATTTCGCCTTCACGTATCCGCCAATTTCTTTCGATAACTTCGCAATGACGTTGGATTAGATATTGAGCAACTGCTTCTTCGCCTAGAGCTCCAGTACTTTGATTATTCTTAGTCTTCATGATCAGGGAGAATAAATACTCCGATCATGTGCCCTGGTACCGCTGGAATTACTTGTGGATTAACGCAGCCACATTGGCAAAAGACTTACGATGTTGTGCACAAGGTCCATGCTCATTCAGCGCCTTTGTGTGTGCCGCTGTTATGTACCCCTTGTGACCTGCAAAGCCATACGCCGGAAATTCGCTATCCATCTCGCGCATGATGCGATCACGTGTCACCTTAGCGATTACTGATGCTGCGCTAATTGAAACAACAACTTGATCGCCTTTCCAGACCGCCAGGTTTGGTATCCCTAACCCTTCGATCGCATATCCATCAGTTAAAACATAGGCGGGTTCAACACTTAATCCCTGCACCGCTCGGCGCATTCCATCTAAATTGGCAGCGTGCACACCACGTGAATCAACCTCGCTTGCAGGAACAATCACAACACTGACAGATGCAGCGACCTGTTGGATTAATTCAAAGACAGCATCACGTTTATTTTCAGGGATCTCTTTGGAATCACGAACCACCGAAAGCTCTGTTGCAAATGGATCAATCAGAACAACTGAAGCGATAACAAGTGGGCCTGCGCATGCTCCACGACCTGCTTCATCAACACCTGCAATTGGTGAGATTCCCGCATTAGTTAAAAGCTGTTCGATAACCTTCATAAGGTTACTTATTTAATACATCAACTCTTGGAACATACGTGATGTGCTTAAAGGGCCAGATGACTCCAACTACTCGGCCGCTGACCTTTGATTCAGGAACAAAGCCCTTATTTATATCCTCTTGGTGGTAGCGTGAATCTGCACTTGCTCCACGATGATCCCCCATGACCCATAACTTGCCCTTGGGAACGGTGACATCAAAGTTCATTTCAGATGGCTTATTGCCAGCAAAAATATAGGGCTCGGTGACTTCAACGCCGTTAATAGTTAATTTGCCATCTTTAGTACAGCAAACAATTCGGTCGCCGCCAACACCAATGACACGCTTTACTAAATACTGCTTGGCAGGATTGGGAAGAACTCCAACAGTTACAAGTGCGCTCTTGGCCTTTGCCACATACTTGTTTGTTGAGTAATCGATGATCTCTGGAAGCCAGTTATTGGGATCGCGGAATACAACTACATCGCCGCGCTTAATGGTATTTGAGATAAAAGGAACTTTGTTCACCGCTACGCGATCCTTGATTTGAAGTGTGTTCTCCATTGATCCAGATGGAATATAGAAAAACTGCACTAAGAATGTCTTGATAAATAAAGAGACAACAAGTGCAACAACAACAAGGACTGGGAGCTCCTTAAGGAGCGATCCCTTCTTACGCATTAAAGTGATTATTCAGCTTTTGGTGCTTCAGTTGCTTCTTCAGCCGCTGGTGCATCAACAACCGCTTCAGCTACTGGAGTCTCGACGACCGCTTCAGCTTCAACCACGACTTCAGCAGCAGCAACTTCAGCCGCAACCTCTGCTACAGCAACCTCAGCCACTGGTTCAGGAATAACTACTGGTTCTGGAGTTGAAAGAATTCCATCGCCGTAACCTTCGACGCCATCGCGCTTTTCACGAATCTTTGCAGCCTTACCGCGCAGGTCGCGTAGGTAGTAAAGCTTGGCGCGACGTACTTCGCCCTTCTTTACTAACTCAATCTTTTCAATAACTGGTGTGTGAACTGGGAAGGTACGCTCAACGCCAACGCCGTATGAAACCTTACGGATTGTGAACGTCTCGCGAACGCCATCACCTTGGCGACGGATTACTACACCCTGGAAAACCTGAAGACGGCTCTTGTTACCTTCGATAACGCGAACATGGATCTTGAGCTCATCACCAGCACGGAACTGTGGGATGTCTTTGCGCAGCGATGCTGCATCTACGGCGTCAAGAATGTTCATATTCGGATCCTTTTGTCATTTCTATTAAGCACGCGCTTTGGCGGTGCAGACTGCGTATTGTGCCATAGCCACGCTCAGAACTGTAAATCGGCCTCTAGCGCTCAGCCTTACTCTGGGATCTGAGCGTTGAGCGCCTCAAAAAGGTGGGGGCCGGCAGCCACTGTCAGGTTAAGTCCATGCCAGGGACGGGTGGTCACTGTCGCACCCGCTTCACGGGCGATGAGCTCTGCGGCAGCTAAATCCCATTCATACAGTCCAGTTTCAAAGTACCCATCGACCAATCCGGTCGCCACATGGCAGATATCGGCAGCGGCTGATCCAATCCGACGAAGATCGCGAATCTGCGGAAGCAAGAGATTCACAATCTTTAACTGCTCTATTCGGTTTTTAACATCGTAGGCAAAGCCCGATGAGAGTAAAGCGCGATTGAGTTCAACAGGATCATTGCAGGCGATCTTCACATCATTGAGAAACGCGCCCCCACCTTTGCTTGCATGCCAGGTTGAGTTAACGGTTGGTGAATGAACAACTCCAACCAATGTTCCACTTTCATCTTTAGCAGCGATACTGACCGCCCAACCTGGTAAACCATAAAAGTAATTGACAGTGCCATCTACCGGATCAATAACCCAGGTAATCCCGCTTTTGCTAGCACGTGATGTTCCCTCTTCTCCAATAATCCCATCGTCGGGACGTGCAGCCAAAATACTTTCGACAATTAACTTTTCACTTGCATGATCCATTTGGGTTGCAATATCAATTGCCGTTGATTTAACAGTTAAGTCCCATGAAGCGGGACGATCGACCAATAAATCTCCAGCTTGACGAGCAATCTTTAATGCAAGTTGAAGTAGCTCATTGGTATGTGTCATAACCGCAGTGTAATGGCGGGATAGACTCCTGCCTATGTTCTCAGGGTACTTGACGCTTTTTAGAACCCCTGGGGCGCTGAAATTTTCAATTCCTGGCGTAATTGCACGCATGCCAATTTCCATGGATTCACTTGCACTTATTTTCATAGTGGTCGCAGTCAGTGATTCATATGCGATTGCAGGTGCATTGAGTGCAACCGCATCGGTAGTTATGGCATTTGCTACACCCCATTGGTCAAGGGTTGCGGATCGAATTGGGCAAAGTGCGATGCTGATCAGAGTAATTCCAGTCAAGGTTATTGCCTTTTGTGTATTTACGGTTTTGGTACTAAATGAGACACCAGTATGGACATGGTTTTTGTCCATCATTATCGCTGAAGCTTTTTCAGTAAACACCGGCGGACTTGTTCGCCGACGATGGTTACATATTTTGAGTCCAGATAGGACGACCACCGCAGAGGATGAACAAGATCGCCATCTGGTCAACACCGCTTACTCATTTGAAGCACTGATGGATGAGGTTGTTTTTATCCTTGGACCAATCATCGTCACCGCATGCGCAACATCTATCTCACCTGCCGCTGGCATCATCTCGGGAATTATCTTTGTGGTTATTGGTTTTCCATTATTTATTATGGCGAAAGATACAGAGCCGCCTGCAAACCCCAAGCGCATTATTGATCCACATCCAGCTGTCATTAGAAATAAGCGAGTGCAAGCTGTTGTCCTTCCCGCCACATTATTAGGTGGATTCTTTGGATCTATTGCAATCGTGACCGTCGCTTTTGCCGAATTTCGGGGGCAAGAGGCACAATCTGGAATCCTTTTAGCAATCTGGGCCGCTGGTAGCGCAGTTGCCGCCGTGATCAACGGGGTTATTAAATGGAAGTTAACTAGTGCGGCTCGCTTCTTAATCTTTCTCTTTGCATTAACTGTTCTTTCAATTCCAATGTTGTTTGTTCACTCGGTAACCTGGCTAGCTGTAGCCCTCTTCTTTAATGGCTTTGCGATAGCCCCACTTGTTATTAATGCTTACGGAGTTGCCGAAGGTGCAGTTCCGCCAGATCAAATAACAGAAACTTTAACCTGGGTAGTTGCAGGAATGCCTATGGGCGGCGCACTTTCTAGCGCACTCTCTGGTCAAATTATCGACCGGTTTGGTGCAGACATCGCATTTTGGGTGCCTCTGGGATTCATGATCGCGGCATGTGCAGCCACACTTCCGTATTTCCAGACTTATAAGGGGCTTATCGGCTACCCTCGTGCTCGTGACTGAGCTACGTGGTCTCTACCTTTCATTACATGACAATGATGGAAATGAGTTCACCGTTCGAGTTTCTGACACATTACGTGCAACTGTAAATCAGCAACGTTTAATGGCGGTTCCAACAAGTGATGAACCAAGTATTTCTATAAAAGAGATTCAGCGATTGCTGCGTGCGGGACAGACTGCAGAACAGATCGCTCGCGAAAATGACACAACAATTGAAAAGGTTGAACGTTTCGCAGGTCCAATTCTTTCTGAACGTATTTACATTATTGATCAAGCGCAGCAAATTGCGATCCGCAAAGAAGGCGGACGCGATGCGGTTACCTTGCTCGGGGTTGTTATTTCACGTTTAGCACCTCGCAACATCGATTCATCTGAGCTGTCTTGGGATACTTGGCGGTTAGAAGATGGAACCTGGACAATCGAGCTTCACTATCCAAATACTTCAGGTGTCGGAATTGCACAGTGGAGCTTTGATGCAACTCTTCGCACAGTGACTTCTATGGATGAGAATGCGCGTTGGATGATGGGTGATGAGCCTGCTCCTCGCCAACTTCCAACCGCCGCACTGATCCCCACCGAGTCTTCTCACCCCTCCGAGCGCCGCATCATCGATGTGTACAGCGAGTTCCGCAAGGAAGATGCTCAGGATGAGAGTGAAGAAGAGATCGAACCAATTCGCGAGGTTCCACGCTTAGCTGTTATTCGCGAAGAGCCAGATGATGAGGCTTCACGAGATGGAATTACAGCACGGGCAAAGGTTCCAAGCTGGGATGAAATCATGTTTGGCATCAAGCCAGAGGATAAGTAAGAAACTAACTCAAGGTAGTTGTAAGTAATCCAACCTGAGATTCAATCTCGCTATCTCCACCATGATGTCCAACCATGGCACCTTCTTTATCGGCACGTTCTGGATCTAGTAAGACCAATCCCCCGCGAGCAATAGCAATTAAATCCCCCATTCGATCAATCGCATCAACGCTCAACTGCGCACCAAAAAGATTGCTAGATACTGCTTCTTCTCGGGTAAGCACCAATGCTTTTTCCTGTAAATACCGCTGCCACAAGGAAGCCGCGTCTTCTCGAGCACTTGGTGAGTCTTCCGTAAGGTAGATATGTCGTGCACGTGGTTCGCCGGCAATTACGTTGACCCCGGTTAACAAAGGATTG
>JBEANK010000030.1:0-8765 GCA_041165485.1 Actinomycetota bacterium
GCACGGAAGAAGTTACGTCCGATGCGACCAAAACCATTGATTCCGACATTAATCACGAAAGTGTCCTTGCTACTAAAGGGGCGCATGAAAAAGCCCAGCCGTTGGTGGTTCGTAAAACTGCCACAACGCTGGGGTCTTAGGTAGAACCTTACCAGTGAAGGTTGAATGAACTCTTGAGTAGCAGGGCTCTAATTCAGCAAATCAGGCGAGAGACCGCTCTCAGTATCGGGAATTCCAAGCTCTCCAGCCCGCTTATCGGCCATCGCCAGCAACCGTCGGATTCGACCAGCGATCGCATCCTTTGTCATCGGAGGAACGGCTAATGAGCCAAGCTCTTCCAACGAAGCCTGCCCATGATTAATCCGTAACTCCCCCGCTTCTTTGAGGTGATCGGGAATTGTTGGGCCAAGGATCTCCATTGCGCGCTGGACACGTGCAGCAGCGGCAACTGCAGCACGAGCAGATCGCCGAAGGTTTGCATCATCAAAGTTTGCAAGTCGGTTAGCTGTTGCTCGCACCTCTCGACGCATTCGACGTTCCTCCCATGCCATCACGCTCTCATGGGCGCCAAGTCGAGTGAGCAAAACACCGATCGCATCGCCATCGCGAATTACTACACGATCGACGCCACGAACTTCACGAGCCTTTGCAACGATTCCCAAACGTCGTGCCGCTCCAACAAGTGCCAGGGCAGCCTCTGGTCCTGGGCAGGTAATTTCAAGTGATGATGAGCGACCTGGCTCAGTTAAAGATCCGTGAGCGATAAATGCACCACGCCATGCAGCTTCAGAATCACAGATGGCCGCTGAGACAACTTGTGGCGGAAGACCACGAACAGGACGTCCATTGGAATCTACTAAACCTGTTTGGCGCGCTAGTGCATCACCTTCATTGATAACGCGAACTACATAACGTGAACCTTTGCGTAAACCGCTGGACGATAAAACTGCAAGATCAGAGTCATGTCCATAAATATCTGCAATATCTTTTCGAAGTCTGCGTGCACTCTGCGAGGTATCTAGCTCTACCTCAATCACGATTTTTCCTGCTGCGATGTGCAGACCACCGGCGAAGCGAAGAAGTGAAGAGACCTCAGCTTTGCGACAACATGGTTTGGTGATTGATAGACGAGATAGCTCATCCTTGACTGATGCTGTCATTGCCATGGGATAATCCAACCATTTACCGAGCCAGAATGTGGCCCAAATGGAGAGCTAATTTTTGGGCATCATGATGGATACTTCCCGGAGCTTTTCGTATATCTGCGATAACAATCTCTCCACCCAAGGTTGATGCTGCTAGCTCCAACGCCTCTTGATCTCGCACTACAGATTGGTCAACAAGGCAGTAATCCACGGTGACACCAGGGGCGTAACGATGGAAAAACTCAAGGTGTTCTTCAGGGGTCGATCCTGCAAACTCTTCTCCTTGGGATTGCGTCGATGCATCAAGATTAAGGATCAAAATCTTTCGTGCTGTTGAACTCTGCAGCGCCTGAAGTTGAGCCGGAACTAGCAAGTGCGGAATCACACTTGAAAACCAAGAGCCCGGACCCATAGTTATCCAATCGGCATCCGTGATTGCAGCTAAGGCTTCTGACCGAGCTGGAGGATCTTCGGGAATTATTCGAAGAGATTGGATATGTCCTTTGGCGGTTGCAACCTCTTTTTGTCCGCGAACTACGATTCTTCCAGTTGATGTATTAAATGTTCCTTCGATATCTAGCGCAACAGATGCCATCGGGAGAACTCGACCGATAACTTTAAGCAGTTGGCCAACTCGGTCAAGGGCTACAACTGGATCATCTCCGGCATTCCACATCGATGCGAGCAAAAGATTCCCCATCGCATGGCCGTTGAGATCTCCCTCGCTCACAAAGCGATGTTGCATGATCTCTGCCCAGGTACGTCCCCACTCATCATCTGCACACAACGCAGCTAACGCCATTCGTAAATCACCAGGTGGAAAAATTGGGAACTCTTCACGTAGACGTCCGCTAGAGCCACCATTATCCGCAACGGTCACAATTGCAGTGAGCTGATTGGTGATTTGGCGTAGGGCAGTTAATGTGGCAGCTAGACCATGTCCACCACCTAGTGCAACAACCTTAGACAAAACTACTCACGACCTACATCGCGATGTGTCGGATGGGCTGAAACTTCAGCGTTCACAGCGTTGAGTTGTCGGGCAATCTCTTCGGTAATGGCGACGCTTCGATGTTTTCCTCCAGTACAACCCACTGCAATGGTCACATACTTCTTTCCTTCTCGCATATATCCAGACACCATGGAATTTACCAATCCCACATAATCGTGAACAAACTCGTGTACGCCTTCGCTGCCCAATACCTTTTCACTTACTTGTGGGGTTAAACCTGTCAGCGGTCGAAGTTCGGGAATCCAATGTGGGTTGGGAATAAATCTACAATCGAGAACCAAATCAGAATCAACAGGGATTCCGTACTTGTAACCAAATGAGAGCACATTAACTCGAATGCCTTGAAGTTTGCCCGAACCAAATATTTCGCCGATGCGCTTTTCTAATTGATGAACATTGAGGTTAGAGGTGTCGATTGCAACATCAGATTGAGATCGAATCTCCTCTAACTTTTCACGTTCTCGAGCGATGCCATCAACAATTCGATCCTTACCCTGCAATGGATGCGGTCTACGAGTTGACTCAAAACGTTGAACTAACGCTTGATCTGTAGCATCAAGAAAAACTAAGCGGTAATCGAAATTGCTCTTCTTTAACTCATCCATCGCATGGGTAAGTTCATCAAAGAACTCTCCCCCACGAACATCAACAACTACAGCTAGCTCCTTACCTTGCGGTCCAGTTCCCTTGCTTACTAGAGCAGGAAGCAGGGCAGGTGGAAGATTATCTACAACGTACCAACCTAAATCCTCGAGGGCGTGAGCAACGGTCGAACGACCTGCACCAGACATTCCGGTGAGGATGAGAGTCTCTTCCTTCTTCATGTCCTTATCCTCTTACATCTGTCAAGAAGGTTGAAACACGCTCAAGGCTCTTTTCAAGGTAGGCGGGCAACAACTCTTTGTGCTCCTGATTCTTGGTTTCAAAGAGGTAGTTCAAGAGCAGTAAACGGCGCTGTAGTTGCAAGGCCTTCATGGCCAGTTCTGAGTAAGTAGGTAATGGCTTAATGCTCTTGTATCCATTCAACAATGCAGCATCTTGCTCAGGGGTATCCAGGTAATACAACGCAACCGCTAAATCCTGTGCTTCAACACCAAAGCCACAATCATCGAAATCAAAAATTGATAATTGACCCTCATTCCACATCAAATTCCAACCATGAAAATCGGCGTGAATGATATGAACTGGTGAGTTTTGGTAGAGCTCATCCGTGTACCTCATAATCTCATCTCGGGCTTGCTCAAGGAGACCGCGATCTTGATCTGACAACTCAGATTTTTCAGAGAAGAGAAAATCTTCGGTACTCCAAAAGAAATCATTAAAGGTTGGCAGCGCGTTGTCACCTGTTAACGCAAAGTCCGTTGATTCTTGATGCAGTCGAGCGATTGCTCTGCCAACTTCATGCAATTGCTCCTGGGTTGGTTCATCTCCAATTTCTTCACCCTCTAACCAGGAGTACATAACCCCGTAAAGGGTTTGCCCTGAATCTGCATGTAGCCCAGAGACAATGTACTGATCTTTGAGGGTAGCAATCGGTGTTGGAGTATTGATGCCCGAAGTGCGATTGAGGTGGCGAACCCATTGGGCCTCCGCCTGCATATTCTCAACCGTACGGGTTGAATTGATATTGATTCGCAGTGCGTACTTAATTCCAGAATCACCTTCGACGGCAAAGGTTGCATTGAATTCAAAGTTGATGCATGAAACCTTTGCATCATTGATGCCATAACCTTTCAGAAGTTCGGCGGCAAAGGTAGTTAATGATTTTTGCTGCTCTTCAACTGGAAGATCAAAAAACTCCAATCCCATTACTTGCTCTCCATTATTTCGCCGGTTTCAGTATTGATCCTTTGCGAAGCAATTGTTGATAAATGTGACTCGATGATGGAGGCGATCTTTGAGCCAATTCCTGGAGTTGCCGCAATCTCTTCCACGCTGGCTTTGCGAATAGCTGCAACGGAACCAAATCGCTCCAACAGAGAAGCCCTACGTGCAGCCCCCAGTTGTGGAATCTCATCCAAAATCGACTCCAGCATTACCTTTGAGCGACGAGATCGATGGAAGGTAATTGCAAAACGGTGTGCCTCGTCGCGAATACGTTGTAGCAAATACAAACCTTCACTACTTCGAGGAAGAATCAATGGGTCTTTTGAGCCAGGTATCCATACCTCCTCTAAACGTTTAGCTAGACCACACAGAGCGATATCGGTAATTCCCAACTCATCTAGCGCACGTTGAGCCGCATTCACTTGGGGTTGGCCGCCATCAACAACGATGAGTTGTGGAGGGTAGGCAAACTTACTTGGCTTACCGCCGAGTTCTGCGACCTCCGCCTCGTTCTCTTTGCGATCATCGAGTAAACGTTTTAAGCGACGGGTTATCACTTGGTGCATTGCGCGGGTGTCATCAAATCCTTCGCTGGTATCGATAATAAATCGGCGATACTCGCTCTTCTTGACCATTCCATCCTCAAAGACAACCATCGATGCGACCACTGAAGTTCCCGAGATATTGGAGATGTCAAAGCATTCAATTCGAAGTGGAGTGCGACCAAGGTTCAGATGCTCTTCGATCTCAGTTAATGCCTTGCCGCTCACCGCTGCATCTGTTGCTCGCTTGCTCAGGTATTGAATCAGTGAGTACTGAGCGTTTCGTTTGACGGTAGCTAATAGTTCGACTTTTTCGCCGCGCTGAGGAACTTTGATTTCTACCTTGGTAGAACCAATACCGCCCAACCATTGCTCTAACTGATCCTTGTCTGCGGGATCTGCGTTTATATAAATATTACGCGGGACTGGAATCGCTCCTGTTCCATAGATTGAGTACAAAAGCGCTGTTAACTCATCCTGTCCTTCGAGCACCATCTCTTGATCCACAATCCATGATCGTGAGCCCTTTACCGATCCACGCTGCATCGAAAAGATGGAACCAGCTGCATGAAAACCATCGTGGTAGATAGAGATGAAATCTCCATCTAGATCATCAGAGAAGTTTCCTTCAGTAGATTTTTGGGCTTTCTCAAAGGACTCGATCTGGTCTCTCAGCCGTGCAGCCCGCTCAAACTCCTCATGTGCAGCGGCTGTATTCATCTCTTCATGCAGTTTGGGCAGGATGTTCTCCATCCCTGACTCCATAAACTCATTCAAGCGCTCAGCTAATTTCTTATGATCCTCTTTCGAGATCCAATCAACACAAGGAGCGGCACACTTACCGATATCTCCCAGCAAGCATTGACGTTTACTGCGCTGGGCACGTGTGAAGTTTGCCGAGGAGCAGGATCTGACAGGAAAAACCTTGAGTAAAACTTCAAAGGTATTCCGAAGTGCCCAAGCATTTGTATATGGACCAAAGTACTTCAATCCTGGACGCTTATCTTTTCGGGTAATAAAGATCATCGGATACTCATCATTAAGTGAGAGCGCTAAGTATGGATAGGATTTGTCATCTTTGAACTGAACGTTGTATTTGGGTTGGTACTGCTTGATCCAACTAAACTCCAAGGCAAGTGCTTCAAGTTCGGTGCTGACAATTGTCCAATCAACACGAACCGCTTCATGGACCATGCGATGGGTCTTGGTTGCCAAATTCGCCTGAAAGTAGTTGCTCAGGCGATTCTTTAAATTTTTGGCCTTACCGACATAGATGACTTTGTCCTGCTTATTGTAAAAACGATAGACCCCAGGATGTTCTGGGATGTTGCTTGGCCGATAACTTTGTGGATCTGCCATGAATTACTTCTTAGTTATTGCTTTTCGATTAGTAGCTAAAATTTCACCAAGAAATTGTCCGGTGTAGCTTTCCTTAACCTTCGCGACCGCTTCCGGTGTTCCTTCAGCAACAACCAGTCCCCCGCGGAAGCCTCCTTCAGGCCCCATATCGATAACCCAGTCAGAACACTTGATGACATCAAGATTGTGTTCAATCACAACGACTGTGTTTCCTGTATCCACCAACCGGTTAAGTACGGTTAACAACTTATTGACATCTTCAAAGTGCAGACCCGTTGTTGGCTCATCTAGAACATAGATTGTGCGACCGGTAGAACGACGCTGTAGCTCAGTTGCAAGCTTTACGCGCTGAGCTTCGCCACCTGACAAAGTTGGAGCTGACTGCCCAAGCCGGACATACCCCAACCCCACATCATTCAATGTCTTTAAAAAACGCGCGATCGCTGGAACAGATTCAAAGAAGTTATGCGCCTCCTCAATTGGCATATTCAAAACCTCAGCGATTGTCTTGCCCTTGTAATGAACCTCTAGCGTTTCACGGTTGTAACGAGCGCCATGACAAACCTCGCAAGGAACGTAGACATCAGGCAAGAAATTCATTTCGATGGTGATAGTTCCATCACCTGAACAGTTCTCGCAACGGCCCCCCTTCACATTGAAGGAGAAGCGACCTTGTTGATAACCACGAATCTTCGCTTCGCTTGTTTCTGCAAAGAGTGCACGAATCTTGTCAAAGACACCTGTGTAAGTTGCAGGGTTAGATCGGGGGGTTCGACCGATTGGCGATTGGTCGACATGAACAACTTTATCGAGATGTTCAATACCACTTACGGTTCTATGGCGACCTGGAACCAAACGAGCACCATTTAACTTATTAGCTAGGGTTGTATAGAGAATGTCATTTACAAGGGTTGATTTTCCAGAACCTGAAACACCAGTTACAGAGACAAAGACCCCTAGCGGAACTTCAACTTCAATGTCCTTAAGGTTATTTTCCTTTGCGCCCTTTACAACAAGCTTTCTCTTAGGATCAATCGCTCGGCGCTTCTTTGGGATCTCAATTGATTTGCGGCCCGATAGATAAGCACCAGTGATCGACTCCTTAGAAGCAATCAAATCCTCGTAACTGCCTGAGACAACAACCTTTCCACCATGCTCGCCCGCACCTGGACCGATATCGACGATCCAATCAGCGGTACGGATAGTCTCTTCATCATGCTCAACGACAATCAAAGTATTTCCAAGGTTACGTAAACGTGTTAGGGTTTCAATTAATCGCTTATTATCTCGCTGATGTAAACCAATAGATGGTTCATCTAATACATAGAGCACGCCCACTAAGCCGCTTCCTATCTGGGTTGCTAGACGGATGCGCTGTGCTTCGCCACCGGACAAAGATCCGGCTGGGCGCGCAAGAGAAAGGTAATCAAGTCCGACATCGAGCAAGAAACCAAGGCGGGCATTAACCTCTTTCATCACACGCTCTGCGATCTGAGCTTCACGCTTGTTGAGTTTGATCTGCTTTAAGAAAGTTGCGCAATCTGCGATGGAAAGCTCACAAATCTCCGAGATGTTTTTATTGCCGATTGTTACCGCAAGAACTTCAGGCTTGAGGCGTGCTCCATTACAACTTTCGCATGCAATCTCACGCATGTACGCCTCGTACTTATCACGGCTGTAATCACTATCAGTCTCTTCATGTCTGCGATGAATAAAAGGAATAACACCCTCAAAACCAGTTGTGTAGTTTCGGGCTCCATAGCGACCCTTGTACTTCATCTTGATCTCATACTCATAACCATTCAGAATCGCTTCACGAGCTTTGACCGAGATTTTTTTCCAGGGTGTATCTAAAGAGAATGGAAGATCCTTTGCTAATGCTTCTAGTAAACGTAGGAAATAATCTGAGGATTGCCCACCAGACCATGGCGCGATCGCGCCATCATTAATCGAGATTGAATCATCAGGAATGATGAGATCCTCATCAACCTCTTTCTTAGTTCCAATTCCAGAACACTCCGCACATGCTCCAAATGGTGAGTTAAATGAGAAGGATCGAGGCTCTAACTCCTCAAAGGAAAGTTCGCAGTCGTGACAGGCAAGGTGTTCGCTATATGTACGCTCCTTGTCATCACCCTTGGCATCCACAAAATCCAAAACCACTATTCCTGAAGCCAGACGAAGTGCGGTTTCGATGGAATCTGTTAACCGAGTCTTGCTCTCTGCTTTTGCGGTTAGGCGATCGATAACAACTTCGATGGTGTGCTTTTCTTGCTTTTTCAACTTTGGAGCATCGGAGAGTTGAACAACCTCTCCATCGATGCGAGCACGTGAGTATCCCTGAGTGATGAGATCGCTGAAAAGTTCAAGAAACTCCCCTTTGCGCGCCCGCACAACAGGTGCAAGCACCTGAAACTTTGTTGTCGGTGGTAGTTCAAGGATTTGATCAACGATCTGTTGTGGCGATTGCCGGGTGACGACCTTGTTGCACTTAGGACAGTGCGGGGTTCCGGCACGGGCAAAGAGCAGGCGTAGATAGTCGTACACCTCGGTAATAGTTCCCACCGTAGAACGTGGATTGCGATTAGTTGATTTTTGGTCGATCGAAACGGCAGGTGAAAGACCCTCTATGAAATCCACATCAGGCTTATCCATCTGTCCCAAAAATTGGCGTGCATAAGCCGATAGAGATTCAACGTATCGGCGCTGACCTTCCGCAAAGATGGTGTCGAAGGCGAGCGAGGATTTTCCTGAGCCAGATAGCCCTGTGAACACAACTAAGGAGTCTCGCGGAAGTTCGATGGAGACATTTTTGAGGTTGTGCTCGCGAGCTCCGCGCACAACTAACTTATCGATGCTCAAACCCCAGCCTCTTCCATC
>JBEANK010000031.1:0-8693 GCA_041165485.1 Actinomycetota bacterium
TTCTTCAGATATCGTGACCGATCCATCATCATGTATCTTCGACGCAGGTCTTACCAAGGTAATTGGTAACCAGGTCAAGATCGTTGGTTGGTATGACAATGAATGGGGCTACTCAAACCGTCTCGTTGATTTGATCGATTACGTTGGCAAATCTCTGTAATGCCAGATCTTTCAACAATTGATGTAGCAGGAAAGCGGGTCTTTCTTCGTTGCGATCTCAATGTTCCTTTGAAAGAGGGAGTCATTAAAGATGATGGACGTATTAAAGCCTCGCTTCCTACTATTCAAGCACTGCTTGAAAAGGGTGCATCACTTGTTATCGCGGCTCACCTTGGTCGACCTAAGGGTGAGGCAAAGCTGGAGCTTTCACTAGCTCCAGTAGCAAAGCGTTTAGCAGAGCTACTGGGCCGTGAAGTGAAGTTCACAGGTGAAGTAACAGGTGCATCGGTAACAACTGCAGCGCAAACATTAAAAGCTGGAGAGATTCTTCTTCTAGAAAATATTCGCTTTAGCGCTGCTGAGACCAGCAAGGAAGAGTCAGAGAGATCCGCATTTGCTGAAGAGCTTGCACAGCTGGCCGATTTCTATGTTGGCGATGGCTTCGGCGCGGTTCACCGCAAGCATGCTTCGGTTTTTGATCTGCCGAAGTTACTTCCGCATACGGCAGGGAAATTGGTTTCAGCAGAGGTTGAAGTCTTAAAGAGGTTGACGCAAAACCCAGAACGTCCATATGGAGTTGTTCTTGGTGGCGCAAAGGTTTCTGACAAGCTTGGCGTAATTGAAAACTTGTTGGGCAAGGTCGATGTTTTGGCCATTGGCGGGGGAATGGTTTTCACATTCCTTAAGGCGCAAGGCAAAGAAATCGGAACATCACTTGTCGAAGCTGAGATGTTGGATGTTGTTAAGGGTTTAATAGCCACCGCAGAAAAAAATGGTGTACAGCTGCTACTCCCAACTGACATTGTGGTTGCACCTGCATTTTCTGCAGATGCCATGCCGACCTTGGTGGCAGCGAATGCAATTCCAGCTAATCAAATGGGTCTCGATATCGGACCTGTCTCAGCCGCAGCCTTTGCAGCAGAGATTAAGAAGTGCAAGACGGTATTTTGGAATGGCCCAATGGGTGTCTTTGAATTTCCTAACTTTGCTGCCGGTACCAAGGTAGTTGCGCAAGCACTTACCGAAGTATCTGGAATATCTGTTGTTGGTGGAGGAGACTCCGCTGCAGCGGTACGCGCACTAGGTTTTGCCGACTCACAATTCGGGTACATTTCTACCGGCGGTGGCGCTTCATTGGAATATTTAGAGGGCAAGGAACTTCCTGGCCTGAAAGCACTTGAATTAATTTAAGAAACTCAACTTAGGAGCAACGATGCGTAAACCATTAATGGCAGGAAACTGGAAGATGAACCTCAATCACCTTGAGGCGATTGCAGTTGCTCAGAAATTGGTTTACGGCCTTGATGACAAGGATTATGACGCTGTCGATGTTGCGGTAATCCCACCATTTACCGATATTCGTTCAATTCAAACCCTGGTTGATGGAGATCGTTTACGTCTTCAATATGGCGCGCAGGATCTTTCTCCTGAAACTGGAGGAGCCTTCACCGGAGATATCTCGGGTTCAATGCTTGCCAAACTTGGTTGCACCTATGTAGTGATTGGCCACTCGGAGCGCCGCGCAATTCACAGCGAATCAGATGCGCTGATTAACCGCAAAATTAAGGCTGCACTTGCTAATGAACTCACACCAATCTTTTGCGTTGGTGAAGAGTTAGCTATTCGCGAAGCTGGAACGCATGTAAGCCATGTGATCCGCCAGATTCGTGCAGGACTTGAGGGATTTACAAAACCAGAGCTTAAAAAGATCGTTATCGCTTACGAACCAGTGTGGGCGATCGGAACTGGAAAGACCGCAACACCAGAGGATGCTCAAGAGGTATGTGCCTCCATTCGTGAAGAGATTGAAAGCATCGGCTCTCCAGAGATCGCAGCCGGTATGCGCATCCTGTATGGCGGTTCGGTGAAGTCTTCTAACATCGTTGAAATAATGAAGAAGCCCGATGTTGATGGTGCTCTGATCGGCGGGGCGAGCCTAGATCCTGAGGAATTGGCCAAGATCGTTAAATTCCACGCGGTGACGGAGTAAGCAGGACCCCCTCCAGGCGGGTATCCTTTCCCTCTACGAACTAGGAGTTTAAGAAAAGTGAAACTAGCTCTCTCAATCGCACTTGTCATAACGAGCATCTTGATGATCCTTTTGGTGCTTCTCCATAAGGGCAAGGGCAGCGGCCTATCCGATCTATTTGGTGGCGGCATCTCATCTAACTACGGCGGATCATCTGTTGTTGAGCGCAACCTAGATCGCATCACCATTGTTGCTGGTGGACTGTGGTTTGCTCTAGTTGTAGCGCTTTCGCTCGTTCTTAAGTAAATATTTCTTAATCAATAGCAAGTAAAACAAGGGGATACGCATGGCAAGTGCAATTCGCGGAAGTCGTGTTGGCGCAGGCCCAATGGGCGAGGCAGAGCGTGGCGATTCAATCGCTCGTGCATATGTTTCATACTTTTGTGCAAATGGACATGAAGTTCGTCCATCATTTGCAGTAGAAGAGACAGTTGTAATTCCAGCAGAATGGGATTGCCCAAAGTGTGGTTACCCAGCAGGTCGCGACCGCAACAATCCACCTAGCCCAGAGGTGAGTGTTCCTTACAAGACCCACTTGGCTTACGTGAAGGAGCGTCGCACAGATGCCGAGGGCGAAAAGCTTCTAGAAGAGGCGCTACGCAAACTTCGCGGAGAAGATGACGAATAAATCTTAGAGAGATTTAACTGCATCAAGTATTTCAGATATTCCCGCTGCACGATTTGTAAGATTAAATCGGAGCAGTGGGTATTTTCTTGATGCGAGAGCTTTTCCATCTCCAAGTGCTTGAGCCGCCACCAATGTTTTAAATCCGTAACTTTGTCCAGGAATCGGAATATCTCTCTTTACATCCCCAGTGATTTGTAAAAAGACACCATTTTGCTGTCCACCTTTATGGAACTGCCCTGTTGAGTGCAGAAAGCGTGGTCCCCATCCAAAGGTCACAGGCTTACCGGATTTGTCGGCAAGGATTGCACGCAGCTCGGCAATGGCAGCATCATCCTTACGATCTAAATAAGCCATGATTGCTACATATCCATCCTCAGGAATCTGTGCAATAAATTGTGTCAATGCATCTGTAGCGCTCTTTCCCGCACCAAAGATTTGAACTGAGCCATCTGTCAGGTTAGGTGTGAAAGTTGGCAATACACCCTTCCATTCATTTAATAGAGCAGAGGTTTGCTCCTTCGCTTCAGTCACATTTGGCTGATTAAAAGGATCAATTGCAAGTGCGGCACCGACTAGTGCGGTAACCCATTCCCAAATAATGAACTGAGAAGCAAGATCTGCTTCTACAACTAAATCGGCGTTTCCTGCAAAAGAGACTGTGAAGGCATTTCCTTCACGACCATTGTGTGATGTCTCAGCCACAACTGGCAGGCGTCCAACTTGGTTCTTGCCGGTTGATTCAGCAACCAGTTGTTCGATCCAATCGCTCAGACCAGGCATTCCAGATGCTTCATCTGTGTATGTAACATATTGATGAGAGACATATGACAATAGATAGGCGATATCGCACATCTGTTGAGAATTAGCAAAAAAGGCTTTCTTGGTATCACTTGCATTGTCAAGCAAGACCGATACATCTACTCCGATCAATGCAGCAGGGACCAATCCAAATGGACTCAATACGCTAAATCGTCCGCCTACATGCGGATCGGCATTAATAACGGTAAAACCACGCTCACGCACCTGCTTATCTAAGGGGGAGCCAGGGTCGGTCACAAAGACCATGTGATCAATTGGATCTAAACCTGCATCCTTAAATGCACCCTCAAACAAGGCTCGTTGAGATGCGGTTTCTATAGTCGAACCTGATTTGGAGCTAACAACAACAACACTCTTTGTTAGATCAAACTCAAGTGCATGTGCAACATAATCCGGATCGGTTGAATCTAGAACAAATAAACTCTTGGAAAATGTTTGGGCGATTACTTCAGGACCAAGGGATGAGCCACCCATTCCACACAAAATCACATTGCTCTTATCTCGGTGCTTTGCGGCAAGTGCATCAAATTGCGGCAGTAGGTCACGTGAGCTTTCAGGTAGATCGATCCAGTTCATACGGATCGAAGCCTCTGCTTGTGCGTCTGGTCCCCAGATAGTGGAGTCCTTGCTCTTCAATCGCTCATGGAATGCCTGTAGCGCTGTGTACTTTTCAGAGGAGCGATCGATCTTTGATACAGCATTACCTTTAATTGAAATCATCCTAGTTGTGCAGCCTTTACATTCTCGAGTAGCTCATCCCATGCTTGGGCAAACTTTTTAACACCATCCATCTCTAACTCAGTTGTCACATCATCTAAAGAAATCCCTAATGCAGATAAGGCTTTCAATACATTTACGGCTTCTGCATAGTTACCAGAAATTGTGTTGCCGCGAACAACGCCATGATCAATCAACGCATCGAGGGTGGATTGCGGCATTGTGTTGACGGTGTCAGGTGCTATTAACTCGACTACATAACGGGTGTCTTCATAAGCAGGATCCTTTACCCCCGTTGAAGCCCACAAAGGGCGCTGCTTATGTGCGCCTTTACTGGCAAGTGCCTCCCAACGATCTGAAGCAAACTTTTCTTCGAACAGTTGGTAGGCAAGATGAGCGTTTGCAATAGCGGCCTTACCGAGAAGAGCTACAGCTTCCGGTGATGCGTTTTTCTTCAGAAGCGCATCAACGGATGAATCAATTCTGCTGATAAAAAAGGATGCAACTGAATGCACTTGTGTTGGATCTTCGCACTGCTCAATACCCTTCATGTACGCCTCAATCACCTGACCGTATCTTTTTACGGAGAAGATCAAAGTGACATTCACGCTAATTCCTGCAGCGATTAACGCGGTGATCGCAGGTAATCCTTCTAGGGTTGCAGGAACTTTAATCATCACATTAGGACGATCTATAATTGACCACAGCTCTTTTCCAGCCGCGATTGTTCCTTCAGTGTCATGGGCTAAACGGGGATCTACCTCAATACTCACTCGTCCATCTACACCATGTGTTGCTTGATAGAGAGATGTAAAGAGATCACACGCCTGGCGAACATCATCGGTAGTTAACTTTTTAACTACCTCATCAACTGGTGCGCTCTTCATCGCCGCGATATCGGCTGCATATTCAGCAGCGCCGCTAATAGCAGCGCTGAAAATACTTGGGTTGGTAGTCACCCCAACAACGCCGCTGTTTTTGATACGTGCAGGAAGTGCATGAGCCTCGGTTGATGTGATCTTGGCACGGGATAAATCATCGAGCCAAATCGAGGTACCAGCGGCAGAAACTTTCTGAACCGACATTAGATCGCCTTCTTCACTTGTGCCACAACATTGTCTACAGAGAAACCAAACTCTTTGAACAAACGCTTGGCATCAGCTGAAGCTCCATAATGTTCAAGTGAGATTGCTACACCGGAATCACCGATTAGCTCGCGCCACCCTTGTGCGATTCCAACCTCGATGCTGATTTTGACCACACCAGGGGAGAGCACTGAATCCTTGTAACTTTGATCTTGTTCAGCAAACCATTCAAGACATGGTGCACTTACAACGCGAACATTGACCCCTTCGGAAGCAAGTGCGGTCTGGGCATCGATCGCCAAAGAAACCTCTGAACCTGTTGCAATCAAGATCGCCTTTGGATCAGGGAGCTCCTTCAAAATGTAGGCACCCTTAGCTGTGCCCGAAGCTGGCTCACATTTCGTGCGATCAAAGACCGGCAAGTTTTGACGAGACAACAAAATTCCCGCTGCCTTGCCACGAGTAATGATCTTCTTCCATGCCTCAGTGACTTCATTAGCATCACCCGGGCGGATGACATCTAAACCAGGTATTGCACGCAAAGCTGCAAAGTGTTCGATTGGTTGATGTGTTGGACCATCTTCGCCAACACCAATCGAATCATGTGTCCAGACAAATGTGGATGCAATATTCATTAACGCAGCAAGACGAACCGCTGGGCGCATGTAATCGCTAAAGACGGCGAAGGTTCCGCCAAATGAACGGGTTAATCCATGCAGCGTGATTCCGTTGAGAATTGAACCCATTGCATGTTCGCGAATTCCAAAGTGGATAACCCGGCCATATGGGTCAGCCCCTGAAATTGAACTATTTGACGGCAAAAATGAACCGCCTCCCTTGATGGTCGTGTTGTTAGAACCAGCAAGATCTGCAGATCCTCCCCAAAACTCTGGCAAGACAGCAGCGATCGCATTGATTACCTCGCCAGATGCAGCACGGGTTGCAACATCTTTACCTGGAGCAAAGACCGGAAGATGTGAATCCCAACCAGCTGGCAGTGATCGAGTTTGCAAACGATTTAACAGTGCTGCTTTATCAGGATTACTTGTCTTCCAGCTTTCAAACTTTGTGTTCCATTGAGCACGAAGTTGTGCGCCACGCTCCTTTACCAATCGTGCATGTGCTAACACATCAGCCGGCATTGCAAAGTGCTCATCTGGATTTAATCCAAGCGCAACTTTCGTTGCCTTTATCTCATCCTCACCCAATGCAGAACCATGTGAACCAGCTGTTCCCTGAGCCTTTGGCGCGGGCCATGCGATTACTGATTTCATGCGAATCAAGGTTGGCTTGCTGCTTTCCTTCTTCGCAGCAACCATCGCCGCATCAAGTGCTGCAACATCTACATTTCCATTTGCAGCTGCTGCAACATCAATCACATGCCAACCATATGCACGGTAACGGGCAGAAATATCTTCGGTAAATGCATTATGTGTATCGCCCTCAATTGAGATTCGGTTGTCATCATAAATAATGTTGAGGTTGCCAAGCTCTTGCGTTCCAGCAAGTGAGTGCGCTTCAGCACTGACACCTTCCTGTAAATCACCATCGGAGCAGATAACCCAAATTGAATGATCAAAGAGGGATTGATTCACAGGTGTATTAGGGTCCAACAATCCCCGCTCAAAACGAGCAGCCATCGCCATTCCAACAGCAGTGGCCACACCTTGCCCCAATGGGCCAGTGGTCATTTCAACACCAGCGGTATGTCCAAACTCAGGGTGGCCTGGAGTTAATGAGCCCCATGTTCTAAAACTTTCTAGATCCTTCATCTCTAAGCCATAACCACTCAAATAGAGTTGAATATAAAGGGTTAAAGAGGAGTGACCACAGGAGAGAATAAAGCGGTCTCGACCTAACCAGTGTGGATCTGAAGGATCGTGAATTAAGTGACGTTGAAAGAGTGTGTAGGCAACAGGAGCAAGAGACATTGCAGTTCCTGGGTGGCCATTGCCAACTTTTTGGACAGCATCTGCAGCTAAGGCGCGTGCGTGTGCGACTACTTGATCATCGAGTGCTGTCCATCCAGTTATTGCGCTCATTTTCTATCCATTCCTAGTTGTTACAGATAACCACACTCGCCACGCCGCGATCCAAACCAAGGTTGCTCCCAATAAATGTGCTGCCACTAGTACCTCTGGTATTCCGGTGAAGTACTGGAGATATCCAATTGCACCTTGGGCAAGTGCGATCGCAGCAAAAATCTTTAAGCGGCGTTTTGTCGCCTGGGTAGTGCCGGTAGCCACAAAAAAGGCAAAGGTAACTCCCAACAAAAAGATGACAACATCTGCGTGGATCCAAGCAACGGTGCGTATATCAAATCCAAATCGCTGAGCTTGTTCATCACCAGCGTGAGGTCCCGATCCTGTTACTAATGTTCCAAGAACAATGACGACAAATGAGGTGATGACATGAACAAATGCAATCTTCTTAGTTAGTGATACTGGTGTTTCTGCAACCTTGGGTGCAAAACGTTGCGCTCGTAAGGATGTCGCCCCTGCTATCAATATGATTGATAAAATCAAATGACCGGCAACTGGTAGTGGGTGCAAATCAGTCAACACTGTGATGCCACCTAAAACGCCTTGACCAAAGATTCCTAAAAACTGCCCCAAAGCTAAACCGCGCAGTTCCTTACGTCCGGTACGAAGGACGGCAGCAAGAACAACAATCGCCGCGATAACTAGAACAAATGTCAGCAGACGGTTGGCAAACTCAATCCACACATGTAGAGCTTCTTCAGCTTGGTGAGGAACAGGGGTGTACGAACCAGGTGTGCACTCAGGCCATGTTGGACAGCCCAAACCAGATCCTGTTAACCGAACAGCCCCTCCTGTAACCACAAGTGCAGCCTGTAGAAAGAGGAGAAACCCGGTGGCGGGAGCCAAAACCCGAGTCGCTAGGGTTTTGGTGGTGGACATGGCCTAAGCCTATGACCCCTCGGACTCGCAGGCTTCCGAGTGGCTGAACGTGTCGAATTACGACACACTACTGTTGTGAAATTGACCGCAGGACACCAAGCACCGGATGACTCGCGCACCCGTGACCTTGTAGCCCGCTCAATTCTTGATTGGGGCTGACCCCGGCTGGAATTCGCCGCCACTTAGATATTTTGGTTGCAGATGGGGTTTTAGAGGCGCGAGATCCACGTGCTTCATCAATTCGCGGACGCGGGCGCCCTTCAAAGGTGTTTGTTATGTCAGATAAGGGGCGCGAAACCTTTGAACATTCCTATGATGATTTAGCTGTAGCTGCG
>JBEANK010000032.1:0-8185 GCA_041165485.1 Actinomycetota bacterium
TACCCAATGATTCACCACGGAAACGATTGATTGACAGTTGACGCTGTGTTGGGCGAACAGTTGTACGTTGGTGATGGGCAAGAACCATTGCACCCAATGCAGCGGTAATCAGCAGCGCTGAGACAACCTCAAATGGGAAGACGTAGGTAGAGAACAATTCATTTGCAATTCCTTGAACATTGCCATCTGCATTAGCTGCAGACAATCCAGTTGCTTGTCGACCCAAAGTTGCACGGCTCAAGAGTGAAACCATTAATCCGCCAAAACCAACTGCAGCAGTAATGGCTATCGGGCGGAGTCCCGCGATGGTTTCAGTTAATGAATCTGATGAATCAACACCTACTAACATCAAAATAAAGAGGAAGAGCATCATTACCGCTCCGGTGTAAACAACAACCTGAACAATTCCGAGGAACACAGCATCTTGAGCGATGTAGAAGATTGCCAATACAACCATTACAAAAGCCATCAATATTGCGGAATGAACAGCCTTCTTAACAAGCAACATTCCAAGGGCTGCAACAACGGCCATAGGTCCAAGAATCCAAAACATAATTGCTTCAGGCTGTGCGGTCTGACCAACTTCTAGGGCTAGTTGCATCATTGTTGACCATCCGTTGCCTGTGATGGGTGCGCACCCTTCACATCACCGTTGTAATAGTTGGTATCTGTCATGTCTGGATACATTGGGTGCGGAGGCATAAGCATTCCTTGGCGCAAAGGAGCTAATAAATCCTGCTTTTCAAAGATCAACTTTGCACGAGTGTCATCAGCAAGTTCATACTCATTTGTCATAGTTAATGCGCGAGTAGGACAAGCTTCAATACACAATCCACAGAAAACGCAACGAAGATAGTTGATTTGATAAACCTTGCCGTAGCGCTCACCAGGAGACATACGGTTTTCCTCAGTGTTGCTTTCACCTTCCACATAAATTGCATCTGCAGGGCATGCCCATGCACAGAGTTCGCAACCGATGCACTTTTCTAAACCATCTGGGTGACGGTTAAGTTGGTGACGACCATGGAAGCGTTCTTCGGTTGGGGCTTTTACTTCTGGATACTCAACGGTCAAAGGCTTCTTGAACATTGTTGAGAAGGTAACCCAGAACCCCTTTAAGTGGCCCAAGAAGCCGACAGAAGGAGTTTGTTCTACTTCGTAAAATTCAACATCGTTGATGCCAAGATCTTTTGGCTTTAACGGTTCGAGGTTTTCAGCCACGGTCGCCTCCTGTGTTTTTTGAGACATTAATAGTTGAAACCTCCATAGGTAATGAAGGAACAGCAAATGAAGGGGCAGCTTTGTTGTCACCATCGGCCACAGCTGCTTCCTTTTTCTTCTTTGAATTCTCAAAACCGACGTTGACCGCCATGATCAGGAAGACCACCGTGCTTGCAAAGGCGATAACGACTGATCGTGGTGCACCCTGAAGTGACATCACACGAAGCGTTGCAACAACCAGAATCCAGAGAATTGAAATTGGAATCAAGACTTTCCAACCAAACTGCATGAACTGGTCGTAACGAAGACGTGGAAGTGTTCCGCGTAGCCAAACAAATACGAAGAAGAAGGTAATTACCTTGGCGAAGAACCAGACTGCGGTGAACCAACCACCGAGCCACTGTTCGGTAAATCCAAGCCCTGGAGGAGCCTTGTATCCACCTAGGAACAGTGTTGTTGCAAGGGCTGAAACCGCAACGATGTTGACGTATTCGGCAAGGAAAAATAATGCGAACTTAAGTGATGAGTATTCAGTGTGGAAACCACCGACGAGCTCACCTTCTGCTTCTGCAAGGTCAAATGGAGCACGGTTTGTCTCGCCAACCATTGAGATTGCATAGATCGCAAAAGATGGGAAGAGAACCACTGCGTACCACCAAGAGGATTGTGCTGCCACGATATCTGAAGTGGACATAGATCCCGCATAAATGAATACCGCTACGAGTGAAAGACCCATTGCAATTTCATAAGAAATAACTTGTGCGCTTGAGCGAAGTCCACCAAGCAAAGGATAAGTAGATCCTGAAGACCATCCCGCCAACACAATTCCATAGACTCCAACCGATGCAACCGCAAGAATGTAAAGAACTCCTACTGGCAGATCGGTTAGTTGCATCGCAGTTTTTTGGCCAAACATTGTGACTTCACCAGTAATTGGAATTACTGCGAAAGACATAAACGCTGTTGTTGCGCTGATGATCGGTGCTAGAACAAAAACAACCTTGTCCGCTGCGGTTGGAATAATGTCTTCCTTAAGCGCTAACTTCACACCATCTGCAAGCGCCTGAATTAATCCAAATGGACCCACACGGTTTGGTCCTGGACGCTGCTGCATGCGACCAACGATGCGGCGTTCTGCCCATACAGACATCAGTGTAAGAAGTACGCAAATTACAAAAACAAGTAGGGCCTTGACGGCGATGAGCCAGCCTGGATCTGCTCCAATAAGTTGTGCAGTTGTCATGCCTTCACCACCGTAACTACTGCGCCATGTGCGACGCCTAGGTTTACCAACAATTGAGAACCACGTGAGTTACGTGGCGCCCAAACAGCATCATCATGAATATTTTCAACAAGCGCTGAAAGGGTTACAGAACCCTGTGCAGTAATGATTTTTAGCTGATCACCGTCAACTACACCCATTGATTGAGCGCGCTTTGGTGAGATAACTGCAACTGTTCTGCGAGCGGTTCCAGCAAGATGTTCTTCACCTTCTTGAAGGGTTCCAAGATCTAATAAGCGACGCCAAGAAGTAATTAAAGCTTGATCGCCATTTAATGTTGGTTGCGGCTGAGCTGCAACGGCGTTAAATGATGCACGTGCACCATCCCATGTCCCAAGAGATGCAATCTCCTTTGCTGCAGCGGTCACTGTTCCAAGATTCAAAGAGATTCCCATCTCTTCAGCGATCATTGAAAGAATTCTTAAATCGCTTCGATTGAGTGAATCTGCAACCGCCGCATCAAATGAGCGAGCACGACCTTCCCAGTTGAGGAATGATCCAGATTTTTCTGTTACCGCTGCAACAGGAAGAACAACATTTGCACGAGCTGTTACCGCACTTGGTGCGATTTCAAGGGATACGACAAATGCTTTCTCGATTGCAGAAAGTGCGGCTTGGCTATTGTCACCATCGAGTGGATCTACTCCACCAACAACAAGTGCACCGATCTGTCCTGAATGCACCGCATCAATTATTTGTGAGGTTGATCGACCAACTTCAGATGGAATTGAATCCGTATTCCACACAGCTGCGATATCAACACGAGCTGCAGCATCTGTTACTGGGCGACCACCAGGCAAAAGATTTCCAATTGCACCAGCTTCAATCGCTCCACGCTCACCTGCACGACGAGGAATCCATGCAAGCTTTGCACCAGTTGAATCTGCAAGTGCCGCAACAGCACTGAGTGATCCTGCGCTTTCAGCGGCGCGCTCTCCGACGAGAATTACTGACTTATCTGTCAGTTTCTGTGAAGTAATTGCCGCTGCTTCTTGACCAGGAGCAACCTTTACAAACTCAGCCTTTAGTTTTTCAACCGCAATAGATTCCTTGGAACCGATTGAAATAACCTTCAAAGCACGCTTGCGGTACTGCTTATTGATACGTAGGAAAACAATTGGTGACTCTTCTTCTGGCTCAAAACCAACGAGAAGAACTTGATCTGCCTTATCAATATCGCGGTAGGTAGTTGATGATCCAACAACTCGTGATGCGATGAACTCACGTTCTTCATCTGACGAAAGACGTGAACGGAAATCAATATCGTTTGTACCGAGAGCAACGCGAGCAAACTTGCTGTAACCATATGCATCTTCATGTGTTGCACGTCCACCAACAAGAACTGCAGCTTTTGCAGACTTAAGTCCTTCGGCAGCAACTGCAAGTGCCTCTGGCCATGATGCTTCGACAAGTTCGCCATCTGCGTTACGAATCATTGGGACCTTGAGACGATCAACCGCTGTTACATACTTAAATGCCCAGCGACCCTTATCGCAGTTCCACTCTTCATTAACAGATGCATCTTCTCCAGCCAGGCGACGCAATGTCTTTCCGCGACGAACATCTGTGCGCATATCGCAACCAGATGCACAGTGTTCACATGCAGATGGAGTTGAAACCAAATCAAATGGACGTGCGCGGAAACGGTATGCCGCCCCAGTAAGTGCTCCTACTGGACAGATCTGAACTGTGTTTCCAGAAAAATATGATTCAAAAGGTTGGTTCTCGTAGATACCAACTTGCTGCAATGCGCCGCGCTCATTCAAAGTAATAAATGGATCGCTAGCAATCTGCTCAGAGAATCGTGTGCAGCGTGCACAGAGAACGCAACGTTCGCGGTCTAGAAGAACCTGAGATGAAATATTGATTGGCTTTTCAAATGTTCGCTTGACACCTTCGAAACGTGAAGCGCCTTGACCGTTACTCATCGCTTGATTCTGAAGTGGGCACTCGCCACCCTTGTCACACACTGGGCAATCCAATGGATGGTTAACAAGCAAAAGCTCCATAACACCGCGCTGTGCTTTTTCAGCAACCGGTGAGGTTAATTGGGTCTTTACGATCATTCCTGGCTCGACTGGAATTGTGCAAGAGGCTTGTGGCTTTGGAAATGCACGGCCATTGATTTCAATGTCGACGAGACATTGACGACAAGCGCCAACTGGATCTAGAAGTGGGTGATCACAAAAACGAGGAATTTGAATTCCAAGTTGCTCTGCAGCGCGAATGACAAGAGTTCCCTTTGGAACAGTTACTTCGAAACCGTCAATTACAACAGTGATCATCTCTGAAACTTCAGTACTCACTTATGCACCTGCCCCAACAAATAGAGTTGATGCAACTGGATCAAATGGGCATGCTCCATTTGTCAGGTGAGCGATGTACTCGTCGCGGAAATACTTTATTGAAGAGGTAATCGGACTAGTTGCACCATCACCAAGTGCGCAGAATGAACGGCCCATGATGTTGTCGCAAAGATCTAGCAATTTAGCAAGATCTGCTTCTGTTCCCTTGCCTTCTTCAAGATCACGAAGAATCTGAACCAACCACCAAGTACCTTCGCGGCAAGGTGTGCACTTTCCACATGACTCGTGCTTGTAGAACTCAGTCCAACGAAGCACTGCGCGAACAACACAAGTTGTTTCATCAAAGATCTGAAGTGCCTTAGTTCCAAGCATCGAGCCAGCAGCTGCAACACCTTCGTAATCCAAAGGAACATCAAGATGCGCATCTGTAAATAGAGGTGTTGATGATCCGCCAGGAGTCCAGAACTTCAATTTATGTCCTGAGCGAACTCCACCTGCAAGCTCCAGAATTTCACGAAGAGTGATTCCCAGAGGTGCTTCAAACTGTCCAGGATTAGCAACATGTCCTGACAGCGAATAAAGAGTTGTTCCCTTGCTCTTTTCAGTTCCCATTGATTGGTACCACTCGGCACCGTTCATAACAATCGCAGGAACTGAAGCGATAGATTCAACATTGTTTACAACTGTTGGGCGTGCATAAAGTCCTGCAATTGCAGGGAAAGGTGGGCGCAAACGAGGCTGTCCGCGGAAGCCTTCCAGTGAATCAAGAAGCGCTGTTTCTTCACCACAGATGTATGCACCAGCACCTACGTGCAGAACTACATCAATGCCCTTGCCAAGAATTCCGGCAGCGTACGCGTCAGCGATTGCTTGATTCACACGGCGAGCAACATGTGTAATTTCTCCACGGATATAAATAAATGCGTGCTTTGCACGGATTGCATGGCAAGCAATGATGCAGCCTTCAATCAAGACATGTGGATTTGCCATCAACAGTGGAGTGTCTTTACAAGTTCCTGGCTCTGATTCGTCAGCATTAACAACTAAGTAATGATCCTTGTTATCGCCTTGTGGAATAAATCCCCACTTCATTCCTGTTGGGAAACCTGCTCCACCACGACCACGAAGACCTGAATCCTTAACAAGTTGAATCACCGCATCTGGATCCATAGCTAATGCTTTTTCAGCAGCCTTGTATCCACCGTGACGCTTGTAACCTTCAAGGGTGAATGAATCCTTTTCATCCCAGTGTGCAGATAAAACTGGAGCTAGCTTTGTCATTACTTGCCCTCTTTCGAAAGTTTCAAGCCAAGCAATGTTGGCTCTCCTGCTTGAACACCCTCGTGTGCAAGTCCATCATTTAATCCAGCAAGAACAGCTGAAGCCTCTTTGTATGTAACTAAACGATTAGGGCCACGAGTTGGTGGCTTTGGATTACCTGCACGCATTGAATCAACTAAATCCTTTGCAGATTCAACTGTCTGGTTGTCGTAAAACTCCCAGTTAGCCATGACAACAGGTGCGTAATCACATGCAGCGTTACATTCGATGTGTTCCAAGGAAACTTTTCCATCAGCGGTTACTTCATCATTGCCAATGCCTAGGTGATCCTTAAGTGAAGCAAAGATTGCATCTCCACCCATGATCGCGCACAAGGTGTTTGTACAAACACCTACGTGGTACTCACCCACCGGAGTTGGCTTGTACTGGGTGTAAAAGGTAGATACAGCAGTAACTTCAGCGGCTTCTAGCTCTAGAAGCTTTGCAATTACTTCGATTCCTTCATTCGTTACATACCCAGCCTTTGATTGAACAAAGTGAAGCAATGGCATGATTGCAGAGCGAGAACGTGGATAACGCTTGATAATCGAATCCATTACTTGTAAATCTTCAGATGTAAATGCCATTAGCGATCAACGCCTCCCATAACTGGATCGATGGAAGCTACTGCACCAATGATGTCAGCGACCATTCCGCCTTCGCTCATTGCAGCTGTTGATTGCAAATTATTGAATGATGGTTCACGGAAGTGAACTCGATATGGCTTGGTGCCACCATCTGAAACAATGGACGCGCCTAGTTCTCCGCGAGGAGATTCAATAGCTGCATATGCTTGACCAGCAGGAACGTGGAAACCTTCAGTTACAAGTTTGAAGTGGTGAATCAAAGACTCCATTGAGGTACCCATGATCTGGCGGATGTGATCAAGAGAGTTACCAAGTCCATCGCCACCTAGTGCAAGTTGTGCAGGCCAAGCGATCTTCTTATCTGCAACCATTACAGGTGCGCCTTCAAGCTTCTCCAACTTGTCAACGCACTGCTCGATGATTCGAAGTGATTGCTCTAGCTCATTCATACGGATTAAGAAACGACCATAAACATCACAAGTATCTGCAGTTACAACATCAAAATTGTAGTTTTCATAACCGCAGTACGGTTGAAGTTTACGAAGATCCCATGGCATTCCGGTTGCGCGAAGAACAGGACCGGTGATTCCAAGAGTTGTGCAACCTGCAAGATCTAAGTAACCAATACCTTGTGTGCGCTTCATCCAAATCGAGTTACCAATTAGAAGTGTTGCATTTTCCTTAAAGTTCTTACGCATCAACTTGACGCCATCGCGAATCTTTGTCAACGCACCTTCTGGAAGATCCTGCTGAACTCCACCTGGACGGATGTAGGCCATATTCATGCGAAGTCCAGTAATCATTTCAAAGATCTCAAGAACGGTTTCGCGTTCACGGAAAGCAAAGAACATAGGGCTAATTGCACCTAATTCAAGGGCTCCCGTACCCAGCGCAACCATGTGGGAGGAAATACGATTGAGCTCCATCATCATCACGCGAATAACACTTGCTCGTTCTGGGACATCATCTGTAATTCCCAGAAGCTTTTCTACTGCAAGGCAGTACGCAGTTTCATTATGCAAAGGTCCCAAGTAATCCATTCGAGTTACAAATGTTGTTCCTTGAGTCCAGCTGCGGTACTCCATATTTTTTTCAATTCCAGTGTGAAGGTAACCAATTCCACAGCGCGCTTCTGTCACTGTTTCGCCTTCAAGTTCTAGAACTAGACGAAGTACGCCGTGAGTTGATGGATGCTGAGGACCCATATTGACGACAACACGTTCTTCTTTAGTTGCACCAATATCTTGAACTAGTGCATCCCAGTCTCCGCCTGTAACGGAGAAAACTTTTCCTTCAGTTGTTTCACGTGAAGGTGCATATGGATCAAAAGTTGTCACTTGTAACTCCTTCTTTCACTAGGAGGTGGCGTTGTAGCGCCCTTGTACTCAACAGCGATTCCGCCCAATGAGTAATCCTTGCGTTGTGGGTGACCTTCCCAGTCATCTGGCATCAAGATGCGAGTTAAACCT